>JBEBXB010000049.1:0-11104 GCA_040391885.1 Conexibacter woesei
AAGGAGCACGATGCTGACCCTGACGCGATAGTGACCGTTCGGACCACTCCCGAGCCCACGCCGCTCCGGGGCCGCAGCGGCGAGCTGGCGGACCTCGAAGGGTTGGTGGGCCGTGCCCGCGAAGGCCACAGCGGGGCCCTGGTGATCTCCGGCGAGGCCGGTGTCGGCAAGACCGCGTTGCTAGACCTCACGGCAAAGCGTGCAGCGGCGAGGGTGCGCGTAGAGCGCATCGTCGCGTCGGAATCCGAGATGGAGCTTGCTTATGCAGGCCTGCAGCAGCTGTGCGGCCACATGATGGAATCGGTATCCGAACTTCCGGACCCCCAACGTGACGCCTTGGAGGCGGCGTTCGGGCTGCGGGAGGCTCCCCCACCCGACCCCTTCCTCGTCGGGTTGGCGGTACTCGGGCTGCTCACCGAAGCGGCAGGCGAAGGGGGGTTGCTTTGCGTCATCGATGATGCCCAGTGGCTGGACGAGGCTTCGGCCCGTGCGGTTTCGTTCGTCGCCCGGCGACTCGAGGCCGAGGGGATCGTCGTGTTGCTGGCGATGCGCGAGGTGGAAGGCGCCTACGTCGACCTGCCGCAGATGGTCGTCGAGGGGCTCGGGGACGATGACGCGCGCGAGCTGTTCAACCTCGCGCTTCCGGGCGCCATCGACCCGCGGGTGCGCGATCAGTTGATCGCCGAGTCCCGGGGCAATCCGCTGGCGCTCCAGGAACTCCCCCGGGCTCTGAGGCTCGCCGAGGTCACCAGCGGATTCTCGGTCAACGGCTCGATGCCACTGGAAAGCCGCATCGAGCAGAGCCTGATCTCCCAGTTCGAACCCCTGCCGGGGCCGACCCGGCTCCTGCTTCTGCTGGCCGCTGCCGACCCGACCGGAGATCCCGAACTGCTCTGGCGGGCGAGCAAGTCGCTCGACCTGGTCCCCGAGGATTACGACCTCGCCGGGGAATCCGGCGCGCTCACCGTCGGGACACGCGTCACGTTCCGCCACCCGCTCGTGCGATCGGCCGTCTACCGGTCGGCATCCCCCGAGAACCGGCGGGTCGTCCACGCCGCGCTGGCGGAGGCGACGTCTGTCGAGCGTGACCCGGACCGGCGGGCTTGGCATCGAGCCCGGGCAACTATGGGACCGGACGAGGAGGTCGCCTCCGACCTCGAGCAGTCCGCCGCCCGGGCACGGACCCGGGGCGGCGCCGTGGCGGCGGCCGCGTTCATGGAGCGGGCGGCCGAACTGACGCCCGCCCCGGTTCGCCGGGCCAGGCGACTAATCGCGGCCGCCGAGGCAAGGCACGACGCGGGTGCGCCCGAAGTGGCCCTGCGGCTGCTCGACAGCGCCGGCGATCACCCGCTCAGCGACCTGCAACGGGCGCTCGTCGACCGGCTCCGCGCCCGCGCCGGATACGCGCTGCGGCGGGACAGCACCGGCCCGCGACTCCTTTTGGCGGCCGCGCAGGGACTCGAGGAACTCGACCCGGTCCTCGCCCGCGACACTTATATAGAGGCACTCGCGGCCGCCATCTACGGCGGCAGGCTCGGCGATGCCGACGTGGTCACCGAGGTCGCGGAGGCAATCCTCGAAGCCACTGCGGACGACGATGATTCCGACCGGGCGCGCGACCTGATCCTGCGCGGCCAGGCGCTGCTCGCCGCCAAGGGCCAGGAAGCGGCGATCCCCACCCTTCGCCGCGCCCAACGGGCATTCCTGGAACAGGCCCCGGACTCGCTCGAGCTGCACTGGGTGTGGTTCGCCTCCCGCGCGTCACAGGACCTTTGGGATGCCCCCTCGCTGCGCGCCCTCGCCGATCGGCAGGTGGATCTCGCCCGCGCCGACGGCGTCCTCACCGTCCTGCCGATCGCCTTGAGCCTGCTGATGCTGGCCCAGACCGTCGACGGGGAGCTGAACGCCGCCGAAGCGTCCTGCGACGAGATAGACGCGATCAAGAGCGTCACCGGACACCCTCTTCCCCCGTACGGCCGGCTGTTCCTCGCGGCCTACCGCGGAGAAGCAGACACGACCGAGAGACTCGCGAAGCAGCTACGAGTGGACGCCCGCTCCAGAGGCGAGGGATACGGATTGAGCGCTGCCAACTTCGCGGAGACCATCCTCTACAACGGCCTCGGCCGTTACGCCGAGACGGTGGCGTCCGGGCGTCGCGAGCTTCCGTACACGCATGAGCTGAGTCACGCGATGCGCACCCTGCTCGAACTCGTCGAGGCGGCCACCCGCACCGGGGAGCGCGACCTCGCTGAGCAGGCCTTCGAGCAGTTGGCGGGCGTCACCCGGCCGGTCGGGACCAACTGGGCGCTCGCCGTCGTGGCGATGGCAGGCGCGCAACTGCGTGAGGGCGACGAAGCCGAGGCTCTGTACCGAGATGCGATCGAGCGCTTCGAGCACGAGGGGATCCCGATAATGGTCGGGCGCTGCCGGCTGCTTTACGGGGAGGCGCTGCGACGCCAGCGCCGACGCATCGATGCCCGCGAACAGCTGCGGGATGCCTACGAGTCGCTGTCGGCGCTGGGCATGAAGGGGTTCGCCGAGCGCGCCGCCCGGGAGTTGAAGGCAACCGGCGAGACGGTGCGCGCCCGGACGCCGGAGGCGACCGACCAACTCACCGATCAGGAGTTCAACGTGGCGCGCCTCGCCCGCGAGGGGCTCACCAACCCGGACATCGGGGCGCGGCTGTTCATCTCCGCGCGCACCGTCCAGTACCACCTGCGGAAGGTCTACCTGAAGCTCGGCATCACGTCGCGGACCGAGTTGGCAGGCGTGTTGATCGACCGTGACTGATCCATCCCACCCGGGGTGATCCGGCTCCACGCCTGACTTCTCTTGGGACTGGCCAGCCTGACTGGCGTGCTGGCCGATGCGAGCGCTCTCTTGCTGAGGGAGCCTCGGCTCATGTTCCCCGAACGGCCGCATCAGGCCCTCGACACGAAAGGCATCCCATGAAGATCGTCGTAATCGGCGGCACCGGGCTGATCGGCTCGAAGCTCGTCGCCAAGCTCAACCAGGACGGCCACGAAGCGGTGGCTGCCTCTCCCGGAACCGGGGTCGACACCATCACCGGCGAAGGGTTGGCCGAGGTGCTCGCCGGTGCCGAAGTCGTCTTCGACGCGTCCAATTCCCCCGTCTGGGAGGACGAAGCCGTGCTCGAGTTCTTCCGGACCTCGTCCCGCAACCTGACGAAGGCGGCGGCAGAGGCCGGCGTCAAGCACTACGTCGCCATGTCGATCGTCGGTTCCGACCGCCTTCCCGACAGCGGCTACCTGCGGGCGAAGGTCGCCCAGGAGGAGGTCGTGAAGAACGCGGACCTCCCCTTCACCATCGTCCGCGCCACCCAGTTCTTCGAGTTCATCGAGCGGATCGCCGACTCGAGCACCACCGACGGCCAGGTCCATCTGCCGTCGGCGCTCTTTCAGCCGGCGGCCGTCGACGAGCTCGCCGGCACCCTGGCGGAAGTGGCGGAAGACGAGCCGGCGAACGGCATCGTCGAGGTCGCCGGCCCCGAACCGCTCCGCATGGACGAGACGGTCGCACGGCTGCTCAGCGAAAAGGGCGACCCCCGCACGGTCGTCACAGATCCTCACGCGCAGTACTTCGGAACCGAGCTCGACGACGGGTCACTGGTCCCGAACGAGAACCCGCGGGTGACATCCACCCGCTTCGAAAGCTGGCTCGGGCAGAAGTAGCCCGGGCCTCAACCCAATCCGAAAGGAACCCCCAATGCAACCCACGATCATCCTCATCCACGGTGCTTTCGCCGAGTCGGCGAGCTGGGACCGGGTAATCGATCCGCTGCTGCACGCCGGCCACCCGGTGATCGCGGCGGCCAACCCACTGCGCGGTGTCGCATCTGACGCCGAGGCGGTCAGCGACGTGATCCGTTCGGTCGAAGGGCCGGTCGTCCTCGTCGGCCATTCCTACGGCGGCATGGTGATTTCCAACGTCGACCCGTCCGCCGGCGAGATCGTCGGCCTGGTCTACGTCGCCGCCTTCGCTCCCGAGGCGGGCGAGGACTGCATCGAGCTGTCGGGCCGCTTCCCCGGCAGCACCCTGGGCGAGGTCCTCGAGCCGACTCCGCGCAGCGACGGACCGACCGACCTGACCATCGCCCAGGATCGGTTCAGCGAACAGTTCGCGGCCGACCTGCCGACGGTGATCGCCCACCGGATGGCGTGCACGCAGCGGCCGATCACGCAGGAGGCTCTCGCCGAAGGCTCCGGTGAGCCGCTGTGGAAGGACCTGCCTTCCTGGTTCGTCTTCGGCGAGCAGGATCGCAACATCCCCGCCGCGCTTCAGCGCCACATGGCCGATCGGGCCGGCGCCATGCGCGTGGTCGGGATCGAAGGCGCCTCTCACGCCATCGCGGTCTCGAACCCGGAGGCGACCGCGGATCTGATCCTGGAGGCCGCGGCACTGCCCGTGGCCATCTGATCACCCGTCCCGGCCGGCGCACCGACGCGCCGGCCGGGTGCCCATTCGACCAAGCCAGGAGACCGAAAATGCATGAGATAAGAGTTGAAAGCGTCAGCCCCGAAGAGGCGTCCTACGGCGTCGCCGAGCTGTGGCTGGAGAACGCCATGATCGCCTATACGCTCTACGAGGACGGCGACCTGATGCTGCGGATCGAGCCGGCGCACGACGGCCGCCCACGGGTGATCGGCGTGAGAGGCCTTGCCGACGCCCTCGCCGAGGTCCATCGGGTCCTCGCTTTTCACTAGCCGCCATCAGGCAGTCACCGACATGCCCCCCCGCTACTCCAGAACCACTAGCCCAGCCAGCGGTTCAATTCTTCGAGTTCTTCCGGGATCACGTAGTAGTACGCCCACAGACCCTGCCTCTCGGAGTCGACGATGCCGGCGTCGCGGAGCTTCTTGAGATGATGGGAAAGGGTCGACTGGCTCACATCGAAGAGCGGCACCAGTTCGCAGACGCAGACCTTGCCGGCGTGCTTTCGCAGCACGTCCACCAGAGTGAGTCTGATCGGGTCACCGAGAGCCTTGGCGATCTTCGCCATGCGTTCGGCGTGGGAGCGCTCGACGTCCGGGTACACGACCGGCTCGCAACAGGGCTGTCCGTTCGGGCTCTTCTGCTTGGGGGTGAGGGTCATTTCCGAGCTCATCGAAATCCATCGAATCAGTTCTATTGATGTTTGTCAATTGATACGGTGATCTTCGATGGAGTCAATCGGAGAAACAATATGAGCCGTGTCCTCTTCGTCTGCCTCCAGAACGCGGGCAGATCGCAGATCAGCCGGGCGATCTTCCAGCGGGAAGTCGCGGATGGACGCCACTCGTCGCTTTCGGCGGGCACCACGCCCGCCGCCCGGATACATCCCGAAGTGAGCGAGGCGATGGCCGAGATCGGGATCGACCTCACCGGTGCAGCCCCCACCCGACTGACCAGGGACTTGGCGGAATGGGCCGATGTCGTGGTGACGATGGGTTGCGGGGACTCCTGCCCGTTCATCCCCGGCAAGCGGTATGTCGATTGGCAGCTCGAAGACCCTGCCGGCGGTTCCGTCGAGCAGGTCCGGCAGATCCGGGACGAGATCGCCGACCGGATCGCTGCGCTGATCGCCGAACTCGACAAGACAGCCTGAACCGATGGCCGGGCTCTCCACGCTGGATCGATTCCTGCCGCTGTGGATCGGCCTGGCGATGGCGGGCGGGCTTGCCCTGGGATCCGTCGTTCCGGGGATGGACGAGGCCCTGGACTCACTCCGGATCGGTTCGGTCTCCCTACCGATCGCGCTGGGGCTGATCCTGATGATGTACCCGGTCCTCGCGAAGGTGCGTTACGAGGAGCTTGGAAAGCTGGGTGCCGAGCGACGCCTGATGGCGAGCTCGCTGATTCTCAACTGGGTCGTGGGGCCCCTCCTGATGTTCGCCCTGGCCTGGATCTTCCTGGCCGACCAGCCGGAGTTCCGCACGGGGCTGATCGTCGTCGGACTCGCGCGCTGCATCGCCATGGTCCTGATCTGGAGCGACCTCGCTTGCGCCGACCGCGAAGCCACGGCACTGCTCGTAGCGATCAACTCGCTGTTCCAGATCGTCGCCTACAGCCTGCTCGGCTGGTTCTACCTGACCGCCCTTCCGGACCTGCTCGGACTCGACAGCCGCGGGCTCGAAGTATCGATCTGGGAGATAGCACGGACCACGCTGATCTTTCTCGGCATTCCCCTTTTCGCCGGTTACCTCACCCGGCTGATCGGCGTCCGCCGCCGCGGCATCGTCTGGTACGAAGACAGGTTCCTGCCCCGCGTCGGCCCTTTCGCTCTCTACGGCCTGCTGTTCACGATCGTGCTCCTGTTCGCGATCCAGGGTGAGGCGATCGCCGACCGACCGCTGGACGTCGTCAGGATCGCGGTGCCACTGCTCATCTATTTCGGACTGATGTTCGGTGTCTCCTTCTGGACCGGCTGGCTCATGCGGTTCGGGTACGAGCGCACCGCCACGCTCGCCTTCACTGCGGCCTCCAACAACTTCGAGCTGGCGATCGCCGTGGCGGTGGGCGTCTTCGGTATCACTTCAGGCGAGGCTCTGGCCGGGGTGGTCGGGCCCCTGATCGAGGTGCCGGTGCTGGTCGGCTTGGTCTACGTCGCCCTCCATCTGAAGAGGGCGTTGTACCCGTCGCCGGTGCGGGTGTAGCCGGCGTCCCCCAGCCACCAATCTCGTCGAATCGATCCGCAACCCATAGGGTGCGCCAGCACGGATCACAATGAAGCTGGAGAACCGCTTATGAAGAAGTACCTCGCAGCATGCGCCATCGCCCTCATGGCCGGTGCCATGTTCACCCCGGGTATCGCCGGCGCCAAGCCTGCCACCAAGTCGGTTCAGGGAAAGACCGTTTCGTTTGCCAACGGCAAGCTGAAGGTCAAGAACAAGAAGGGCGCCGCCAAGTACATCGTCGGCAAGAAGACCGACTGCGGCTACAGCAAGGGCCAGATGGGCGATTCGATGCCCTGCTCGAACCTCAAGAAGAAGAAGTACATGAAGAAGTCGGTCACCGTGAACTTCCGCGTTGACAAGAAGGGCCGCCGCGTGGCGGAGCTCGTCGCCGTCCACCTGTAGAGGTCGGTAACGGCAGTGCCTCGGCCATCCATCGGGACTGAACTCGACCTGGCCGTGATCGAAGAGGGCCGCCAGATGGCGGCCCTCTTCGCGTGGTGATGCGACTACGGTGGCACCGATCAGAGCGAACGGGCCTTTACTTCGTAGAGTCAGGCCTGTCCCCCACCGACCAAGGGTAATTTCATGACCTCGGACGATTCGCCCAACTCCAACGCAGAGCTACTCCAGATCGGTGAGGTCGCCGAACGCGTCGGGCTGTCTCTGCGAACGGTTCGCTACTACGAGGAGGTCGGGCTGCTGACCCGCACCGCGAGAAGCGAAGGTGGCTTTCGCCTCTTCGACCAAGCCCAGGTCGACCGGCTCCTGCTGATCAAGCGGATGAAGCCGATCGGCATGTCCCTGGATGAAATGCGGCTCCTGCTGGATGCCCGGGATTCCTTCATGTCAGCCGAGGACAAACGGGCGCTCGCCGGCACGGGGGCTCGGCTGAGAGAGTTCGTCGAGACCGCCGAAGCGCGCTGCGAAGAACTCGAGTCGCAGCTCCGGAGCGCCAGGGAGCTGGCCGGGCAGATCCGCGCCGAGCTTGGCGAGTACGCCTGACGCCCGACAACTTCCGGTCAGTGCGCTGTCCTGAGCTGCCCCGTGAGGTCCCGGTGCAGCCCTTCACTGATCTGGTTGAGCCCGGTCACCTCGAGCTGGATGCCGTGTCGCTCGTAGTGACCGGCGATCGCGTCGAGCGCCGCCACGGCAGAGCTGTCCCAAAGGTGTGCTCCTGAGAAGTCGATGACCACGCGGGCTGGGTCATTGGGGTAGTCGAAGGACTCGATCAGCTCCTGATCGGAAGCGAAGAAGAGCTCGCCCGAGACCGAGTAGGTCGCGGTCTTGCCGTCCTGGGCGACCGCCCGGGTCACGTCGACGAGACGCGCGACCCGTCGGGCGAACAGGGCCATCGTCGTCAGCACGCCCGCTCCCACCCCGATAGCGAGGTTGGAGGTCGCCACGGTGCCGATGACGGTCACGAACATGACCACCGTCTCACCCCGCGGCATGAGCCGGAGAGTCGCGGGCTTGATGCTGTGCCAGTCGAAGGTGGATGCCGAAACCAGGATCATGACGGCGACGAGAGCCGCCATCGGGATCACCGCGACGACCCCGCCCAGCCCGACGACCAGGACGAGCAGGAACGCGCCCGCGGCGAAGGTCGAAAGGCGGGTCCGCGCCCGGCCGACCCGGACGTTGATCATGGTCTGGCCGATCATCGCGCACCCGGCCATGCCACCGAAGAATCCCGTGATCACGTTGGCGATCCCCTGGCCGCGCGACTCTCGATCCTTGTCCGATCTGGTTTCGGTGATGTCGTCGACCAGCTTCGCCGTCATCAACGACTCGAGCAGGCCGACGGCCGCCAACGTGAGCGAGTACGGCGCGATGATCGAAAGGGTCTCCAGGCTGAACGGGACCGACGGGATCCCCAGGACCGGCAGCACCGTCGGAAGCTCACCCTGGTCGCCCACGTCGGGGACCCCGATCCCCGCCACCAGGACGATCACGGTGAGCACGACGATCGCCACCAGCGGGGCCGGCACGGCCTTGGTGAGGCGGGGCACGCCCACGATCACCAGCAGTCCGGCCGCGACCAGTGCCGCTCCGACGACACCGCCGTCGATCAGATGCGGCACCTGGGCCAGGAAGATCAGGATGGCGAGGGCGTTGACGAAACCGGTCATCACGGACCTGGGAACGAATCGCATGAGCTTCGCGACGCCCAGCGCCCCGAGCGCTATCTGGATGGCGCCGGCGAGGATCGTCGCGGCGATCAGGAACTCGACGCCGTGATCCTTCACGAGCGAGACCACGACCAGCGCCATCGCCCCGGTGGCGGCGGAGATCATCGCCGGCCGGCCACCCGTGAAGGCGATCGCGACCGCCATGGTGAACGAGGCGTACAGGCCGACCTTGGGATCGACCCCGGCGATGATCGAGAACGAGATCGCCTCCGGGATCAGGGCCAACGCGACCACAAGCCCCGAGAGCAGTTCGATCCGCAGGACATCCGCTGACGGCATCGAGGGTTTCCGCAGACGGAAGCGTGAGGGCAGAGTCGGATCGTTCACTTGAAGGCTCGTTGAGCGCACCGGTGCTGGCGCGGGGACCGACGAGGAGCGATCTCCGACGAGGAACCCTACCGTAACGTGAGGGTTTGGCCTTCGCGCGCCTTCCCAATAGGTTCCACCGATGTCGCAGTCGATCTACCACGTGCGGAAAGTCTCGCTGGGCCTGAAGCGCAAGTACCGGATCTCGGAGGACGATGGCTCCGGCAAGCCCGGATCGCCGCTCGGCTATGCGGAAAAGCGGCTAAAGATCTCCGACGAGCTGACCATCTACGCCGATGACGAGCGGGCCGAGAAACTGGTGAGCGTCAGGGAGAGCAGCGAAGGTCTGCGGGCCTCGATGACCGGGTTCGAGGCGTTCGACCGCGACGAGCGGCTGCTCGGGTCGTTCGGGGTTCTGATGAAGAAGTCGATCGAACGGACGACCTGGCAGTTCGACCAGCCCGGGCTCGGTCTTTTCATCGGGACGGAACGCAGCGTCAGGGCGGCGTGGGTGCGGCGGCTGCTGGGATTCGGCGGGCCTTTCGGCGAAATCGCCGGCGCCCTGATGAAGTACCACTTCGACTTCGAACGCGACGGGAACATCGCCTTCAGCATCGAGAAGCCCAAGGTGTTCGACGACTGGTACATGCTGACCGTGCACGACGAAGCCATCGACCGGCTGCTGTTGTTCGCCCTTGCCGTCGCTATGGAATTCAGGCAGCGCCCGTGAGCGGGGCGTCCACGATCCCCGACGCTTTCGACCCACGTCGACGACCGAATGCCCGGCCTTCCGACCTAACCGTAAGAATCCCCAACGAGGCGCAGCAGTTCAGAACCCGACGAGGAGGATCACCCTATGTGCACATCGCTCATCTACACCGACAAGAATGACGCCCACTATCTGGGCCGCACCCTGGAGCTCGATGTGGATGAGACATATGTGATCGCCTTCGTTCCGGAAGGTCAGGAATTCAGTTCTGACGTCGAGGGTCACGACCCGGTGAAGTTCACGACCAAGCACGGTTACCTGGCGGTCACCGCCCCGGACCGCATGCCCACCAAGGAAGAGCCTCTGGGGCCCAACGACCTCAAGGTCGTCGAAGGCCTCAACCTGGCGGGCGTCAGCTGCAGCCTGCTCGCCTACCCGACCGCAGGGGGCGACGAGACCACCGGCGGCGTCACGAAGAAGCTGCTCCAGGCCATCGACCTCGGCGCGTGGATCCTCGGGAGCTTCGGGTCCGTCAAGGAAGTCAAGGCGGGCCTCACTGACCAGCCGGTATTCCTGACCCGCCTCGCGATGGTCGGGAACCTCCCCTTCCCGTTCCACATCGTGGTGCATGACCAGGCCGGCGATTCGATCGTCATCGAGTGGCAGAACGGCGTCGAGACGATCCACGACAACCCGGTCGGCGTCATGACCAACGGTCCCGACTTCCAGTGGCACCTGACCAACCTCGGCAACTGGACCCACCTCGACAACGTCGACCGTTCGTCGAGCACCTTCGGCTCCCTTGACGTGCGCCAGCCCGATTCCGGCATCGCCACCGCGACCCTGCCTGGCTCCAACACCTCGGTCGGCCGATTCATCCGCGCGCTCTACTACTCGAAGTTCACCGAGAAGACGGACAACGCCGACGATTCCATGCTCGCGCTGGCCCGGATCATGGACAACTTCGACCGTCCCCGTGGCGCCACCGTCGACCCGAAGTCCGGGGCCGAAGGAATCAGCTTCCAGGGACAGAGCCGCGGCGACGACACAGCACCGCCCACCGAGTACACCTCCTGGACCAACCTCTCCGACCTGGATGGCAGCCGGTTCATGCTCAGGACCTACGACGCCTTCGGCTACTCCTCCTTCGACCTCAAGAAACTCGCGGAGAAGAACGCGCCGCTGATCACCCTCACCTCGAAGCTGGACAAGTTCGGCGGCGACGC
>JBEBXB010000050.1:0-10981 GCA_040391885.1 Conexibacter woesei
CGAGCACCCCGAGGGCGAAGAGAACCGGGAAGACGAGGCCGATCGCGGCGTCGGAGTGGACCAGCCCGGTGCTGCGCAGCGCCTCGATCCCGAGAACGCAGATCACGGCGAATATCGCCGCCCCGACGATCACCGCCAGTGGTGCCCGTGACCCGAAGATCAGGAAGACGAGGACTATCCCCGGCAGGACGGCGTGCGACACCGCATCCGAGAGCAGCACCTGACGGCGCAGCACCAGGAACGGTCCCAGCAGGCCGCAGGCGGTGGCCAGCAGGCCCGCGGTGAGGATGATGGCGAGATCGTCACCCATCTCGACCCTCCTCGGCGAGGGCGATCAGTCGTTCGGTGTTCTCGTCGCCGAGGGTTTGCCGGAGGTTGCGCGGGTCCGGCTCGCGGGCGTCGGGCAGCTCGAGCCTCCAGCCGTACTCCAGCCAGATGCTCCACAGATCCCGCTTGCGCAGAAGCGCGTGGACCGCGGCGGCCCCCTGTTCCGAGAGGTGGATTCGATCCCCGTCCTTCTCCAGCGCCCCGGCCCGATCGAGATCGCGCAGGGCCCGGCTCACTCCCGACACCGAGCGACCGCTCGCCAAGACGAGTTCGTCGACCGTCGGCGGCGCTCCAGCGTGGAGGGCCGTCTCCAGATCGATGAGCACACCTTCGTTCGCGGCCCGCCGGCGTTCCCGCAGGATCTTTCGCGCGCGCCAGGCGACGCCGCGGCCGGGGGCGAGCATGATCGCCCCGAGGGCGACGACGAACCCGACCACCACGATCACCGGGCCGGTCGGCAGGTTCGAGGAGTTGGAGATCAGTGCACCTACCGATCCGACGATGGCGCCGGTGATCCCGGCGATCAGGAGCAGCACCGAGAGGCGACTGGTCAGCTGCCGGGCGGTCACCGTGGGGACCACGAGCATCGCGACCATCAGGATCGCGGTCATCGCCAGTTCGAGCAGCCGTACCGGGAGTCCCATGGAACCGGCGAACGACATGTCAAAGAGGCCCGCCTTGAGCGGCCTGAAGAAGATCGCCACCAGCGCCAGCGAGACGAGGCAGAGCGTGCCCATGATCTCCAGGTCGCCTTCGAGCAGCCCGGCAGCCTGCCCGAAGAGGTAGGTGTCGAGCCCGGCCTGGTTGGCGTTGTTGTAGTTCGCCAGGAAGGTCAGGAGGACGATCCCCAGGGAGAAGAAGCTCGCCAGGACCACGCCGATGGCCGCATCCGGCCGGATACGGCCGGTGCGTTCGATCGCAAGGATCAGGCCGGCGCCGATCAGCCCGGCCGCCGCCGCCCCGAGGGCCAGGGTCGGTGCGTCCTTCGCCCCGGTGGCGATGAACGCCACACACACCCCGGGAAGGGTCGCGTGGGAAAGCGCGTCACCGACCAGGCTGCGCTGCCGCAGCACCGCGAAGGCACCCAGTACCCCGGCGGCCACGCCGAGGATCACCGCCCCGATCAGCACGACCGACTGGGTGTAATCGAGCGGGATGAGGTGGATCAGCCGATCCACGTCGGATCCTCCGCCTGGTCGCCGCTGGTCAGGCCGCCGTAGGCACGCCGGAGCGAATCGTCAGACAGGGCTTCCGCGACCGGACCGCAGGCGATGGTCCTCACATTCAGCAGGACCGCCCAGTCGAAACGGGCGCGCACGGTGCCGATGTCGTGATGGACCACCACGACGGTGCGGCCCTCGTCGCGAAACTCGGCGAGCATGTCGAGCAGAACCGCCTCGGTTCGCGCGTCGACTCCCGAGAAGGGCTCGTCCAGCAGCATCACCGGAGATTCCTGGGCGAGTGCCCGGGCGATGAAGACCCGCTGGCGCTGGCCTCCGGAGAGCTCACCTATCTGACGCCGGGCGTAGGGCGTCATCCCGACGCGCTCGATCGCGAGGTCGACCGACTCCCGGTCGACCGTCCGCAACCGCCGCAGCCAGCCGGCCGACCGGTAACGCCCCATCTCCACTACCTCCCTGACGGTGATCGGAAAGTCCCAGTCGACCTCGTCCCGCTGGGGCACGAACGCGATCCGGTCCAGCGCGGTCGAGGCCGGCCTGCCCTCGACGAGGATGTGACCGGCGTCCGTCTTGAGGAGCCCGACCACCGCTTTGAGCAGGGTCGACTTGCCGGCGCCGTTCGGGCCGACTATGGCCGCCAGCGCCCCGGACGGGATCGTCGCGTCGACGTCCCACAGCACCGGACGGGTCGAGTAGGACGCGGTCAGACGCCGAACCTCCAGGGCCGGAGGGGATGACGTCGGGCGCCCGCCGGGCGCATCTCGATCGCTCATCTCAACCCCTTCACCAGATGGTCCACGTTGCTCTCGACCATCCCGATGTACGTCCCCTCAGGGGTTCCCGCCTGACCGGCGGCGTCCGAGAACAGCTCGCCGCCGACGACGGCGTCTTGACCACGCTCCCTCGCCGCCGCGAGCACGGCTTCGATCGTCTGGGGCGGCACGCTCGACTCGACGAAGATCGCCTTCACCCCGCGGGCGGCGATGACGCCGGCCACCCGTTCGATGTCGCTGGTGGTCGCCTCGGTCGCCGTCGAGATCCCCTGGATCGCCTCCACGTCCAGACCGTAACGCTGTCCTAGGTAGCGGAAGGCGTCATGCGACGTGACCAGCACCCGACGCCGCTCCGGGATGGTCGCCAGCCGGCGTTCTGTCTCCCGGTCCAGACGGTCGAGCCGGTCCAAGTAGGCGTCGGCATTGCGCCGGTAAGTGGCCTCCCCCTCCGGGTCGACCTCGATCAGCCCGTCCCGGACCTGCTTCACGGCGTACTCCCAGAGCGATACGTCGAACCAGACGTGTGGGTCGAACTCCTCCCCGTCAGGGGCTCCCGAGGGCGCCGCGAGGAGTCGTTCGCGGGGCATTTCGGCGGTCACCGCGTAGACGGGCTTCGACTTCCCGATCTCCTCGAAGACCTCCTGCATCTTGGCTTCGAGGTAGAGCCCCCCGTAGAAGACGATGTCCGCGTTGCGCAGATCGGTGACGTCTCCGGCGCTCGCTTTGTACAGATGCGGATCGATCCCGGGTCCCATCAGACCGCTGACGGTGACCCGGTCTCCCCCGACTTTCTCGGCCAGGTCGGTGATGAAGTTCGTGGTGGTGACGACGGCGACCGGTCCCTGCCCCCCGCTCTCGCCGACCTTTTCCCCGAGGGCGCCGCAACCGGCGACGGTGAGCAGGCCGACCAAAGCCAGAGCGAGGGCTGCCGCCCGGTTGATGACTCTTTCCACTTTCGCTTCCTATCCAGCCGGGCCTCCCGCAGGAGGCTCCGGATCGCCGGACCAGTCACGTGTCAACCACAGACGGTCCGGATGAACTTGTCCTGAACCGTAGTTTGACACAAGTAGATTATTTTTGAGCCATGCCTAAATCTCCATCGTTCTCACACCGTTTGTAGGATGGCTCGACCTTTTCCGAACCCTTGAGAGGAGCGAAGTGTCCTTGGACCTCGCAGAAGTCAGCAAGCTTGATGTTGAACCGGGCGAACTGCCCGAGAAGATGGCCGCCTGGGTGATCCGTCCGGAGACGATGGGCGAGCCCAACGATGCCTTCAAGCTGGAGGAAATCGAGACCCCGGAACCGGGCGCGTTCGAAGTGATCGTCCGCGTCATGGCGGCCGGTGTGAACTTCAACAACGTCTGGGCCGCCCTCGGCACCCCGGTATCCGTCTTCGGCTACGGCGACCACCCCGAGCACGGGCACCACATCGGTGGCTCCGACGCCTCCGGCGTCGTCTGGAAGGTCGGCGAGGGCGTGACCCGCTGGAAGGTCGGCGACGAAGTCGTCGTCCACTGCAACCAGGCCTCATACGAGGACGTGGAAGTCCACGGGCTCGACCCGATGGCTGCGCCCAGCCAGAGGATCTGGGGATATGAGACCACTTGGGGCTCCTTCGCCCAGTTCACCAAGGTTCAGGCGCAGCAGCTGCTCCCGCGCCCGAAGAACCTCTCGTGGGCCGAGGCTTCCTCCTACGGGCTCACCTACTTCACCGCCTACCGGATGCTGATGGACCAGGCGAAGATCCAGGCCGGAAGCAACGTCCTGATCTGGGGCGCCGCCGGCGGCCTCGGGGTCTTTGCCGTCCAGCTCTGCAAGGCCGCGGGAGCCAACGCCATCGGCGTCGTCTCCTCGGACGAGAAGGGCGAGTTGGTCAAGCAGCTCGGTGCGGTCGACTACATCAACCGCAACGACTTCAAGGGCATGATGCGGACCGGCAACGAGACCGCCGACGAGGAGAAGGAGCGCTTCAAGGTGACCCGGGCCTTCGCCAAGAAGGTCAAGGAGCTCCTCGGCGACTCCCCGGACGTCGTCTTCGAGCACGTCGGCCAGGCCACCTTCCCGACCTCGGTCTTCGTGGTCAAGCCGTTCGGCAAGGTCGTCATCTGCGGCGCCACCTCGGGCTACAACCTCGACTTCGACGTCCGCTACCTCTGGATGCGCCAGAAGCAGATCATCGGCTCGCACTTCGCCAACGCCTACGAGTGCATGAAGGCGAACCAGCTGATGGCCGAGGGCAAGGTCCGTCCCGTTCTGTGGAAGACCATGGACTTCGACGGAGTCCCCGGTGCCCACCAGATGATGCACGAGAATCAGCATCAGGGCAAGATCGCCATCCTGGTAGGAGCCAAGGACGAAGACGAAGGCCGCGAGATCGAAGGCTCCGGAGCTATCCGGGCCGAGGTCGGCGCGTAGCCGCAAGAGAAGGAGAAAGGCCCAAAATGGCACACATTTCCGAGATTTCCTGGCACGTGACTCCCTTCCGGGAGCAGCGCTGGATCGATCTGTGGGAGCCGGCCGCAGCAAAGGCGACCGAATACGGTGCCAGCAACTGGGCCATCTACCGCTCCAACGAGGATCCGCTGCTCTTCCGTCAGGTGATCACCTGGGAGAAGAAGAGCGACTTCGACCGTTACTGGCACTCCGAGGAGCTCTCCGAGCACCGGGCCGAGATCATCGACCTGTTCGTCAAGCCGCTGCTCCCGATCTGGTGCACACCGATCATCAGTAGCGAGTGAACGGGCGGGCCGGGTTCGCCCCGGCCTCTCACCCGATCAGATTCGAAAGAGCCCCGCGGTCCGGCCGGACCGCGGGGCTCTTTTCGTTCCGGCGCCAGACGGTGGGCGCGACTTCAATGGCTAGAAGGGGTCGGGCATCGCGATCTTGAGATCGAGGAAGCTGCCGAGGGCGTTGCGGGCACCCTTGTTGGAGCCGATCGAGAACGTGGTGTCGCGTCCTTCGAGCTCGTTGCCGTGGGCGTCGTCGTAGAGGGCGAGCCGCTTGCCGTTGACGAGCCCCAGCAGCCGTGCGGAGCCGGCAGGCTTGCCCTTGATGCCGTTGAACGCGCGCAGGGTGATCTTGTTCGCCTTGTCGGGCGGGTTGATCACCTTGTTGTTCTTGCCGTGGGCGAGGTACTTGACCTTGCCCTTGGCGTCCACCTTCCGCAGCGAGTAGCGGCGGGTCCGGGGCAGGACAGCGAACTGGTAGCGGCTGCCGTCCGTCGACTGCCTGAGATTGACGGCCACCCAGGTCCGCTTGATGATCCGCTTCGGGGTCTTCTTGAAGAGCCGGGCGGTAACGCTCGCCTGGAGGTCGCGACCGACCACCGGGACGTTGAAGAAGCACTCGCGGGTCGCCTTGCCGACGGTCACGCGGAGCGCCTTGACCGAGCCCTTGCGTGAGCATTCGGCCTTGCCGCCGAACTGGCGGACCTTCTGTCGCCCGGCGTCGTTGCGCAGGGAGTTGCCGTAGATGGTCAGGGTGCTGGCCGAGGCCGTGGCGGCGTTGATTCCGAACCCGGACACGACGATCGCGACCGCCATCAGGGAGTAGGCGAGGTACTTGGCGAACCGTGACGCGGATCCTCGGCCACGAGGGCCTTCGGGACGTGGGTCGGGGCTGACGGCCGGCCCGGTGGCCGGTGAGGGGGAAAGAAGACGCATATGAAAAGCCTAAACACCGCCAGGCGGTAAAGGGTGCGGCCTCGGAATCCGGGGAAGATCGTGCGAGCCGCGTCAAGACAACCTGCCACAGGTATCGTTTCGGGCATGAGCGACCACCGTCTTCCTGAACGCGACCGCCCCTGGGTGATGCGCACCTACGCAGGGCACTCCGACGCCCGCCGTTCCAACGAGCTCTACCGGGGCAACCTGGCGAAGGGGCAGACCGGCCTCTCGGTGGCCTTCGATCTTCCCACCCAGACCGGCTACGACCCGGATCATGTCCTCTCGCGCGGCGAGGTCGGCAAGGTCGGCGTCTCCGTCGCCCATCTCGGCGACATGGAGACCCTGATGGATCAGATCCCCCTGGGCACGATGAACACCTCGATGACGATCAACGCGGTCGCCGCCTGGATGCTCGGCCTCTACGTCGCCGCCGCCGAGAACACCGGCGTCGACCGGGCGGAGCTCAAGGGCACCACCCAGAACGACATCATCAAGGAGTACCTCTCCCGCGGCACCTACGCCTTCCCGCCCGAGCCCTCGATGCGGCTGATCGCCGACATGGTCGCCTTCACCGTGAACGAGGTTCCCAGCTGGAACCCGATCAACATCTGCAGCTACCACCTGCAGGAGGCCGGCGCCACCCCGATCCAGGAGATCGCCTACGCGATGTCGACCGCGGTCGCGGTGCTGGACGAGGTCAAGGCCCGCGGCCAGGTCGCCGACGAGGACTTCCCCAAGGTCTTCGGCCGGATCTCCTTCTTCGTCAACGCCGGCATCCGGTTCGTCGAGGAGATCGCCAAGCTGAAGACGATGGGTCGGATCTGGACAGAGCTCGGCCGCGAGCGCTACGGCGTCACCGACGAGAAGATGCTCCGTTTCCGGTACGGCGTCCAGGTCAACTCGCTGGGCCTGACCGAGGCCCAGCCGGAGAACAACGTCCAGCGGATCGTGATCGAGGCCCTGGCCGTGACCCTGGCCCGTGACGCCCGCGCCCGGGCCCTGCAGCTGCCCGCCTGGAACGAGGCGATGGGTCTCCCCCGCCCCTGGGATCAGCAGTGGAGCCTCCGTATCCAGCAGGTGATGGCTTTCGAGACGGACATGCTCGAGTACCCCGACATCTTCGAGGGCTCGAAGGTGATGGAGGGCCTGGTCGAGGAGTTCACCGCCGGCGCCAAGGACGAGATGGCGGTCGTCGCCGAGAAGGGCGGTGCCGTCGAGGCCGTCCCGTACATGAAGGCCCGCCTGGTCGAGTCCCACCGTGAACGGTTCGCCCGGATCGAGAACGGCGAGCAGAAGGTCATCGGTCTCAACTCCTACACCTCGACCGAAGAGTCGCCGCTGACCGCCTCGGCCGACGGCGGCATCATGAAGCCGGATCCCGAGGTCGAGCGCGAACGGACCGAAGCCCTGGATGCCTGGCGCGCGGACCGCGACCAGGCTGCCGTGGACGCGGCCCTGGCCGAGGTTGCCCGCGTCGCCGATTCGGACGAGAACATCATGCCGGCGACGATCGCCGCGGCCAAGGCCGGCGCCACCACCGGTGAGTGGGCCGCCACGCTTCGTGAGGTCTTCGGCCCCTACCGCGGCCCCACCGGGGTCGGCGGCGCCGCACCCGCCGGCGATCGCGACACCTTGACCGAGACCCGTCGTCGGGTCAACGAGGTCTCGGAGGAGATCGGCCACCGGGTCCGTCTGCTCGTCGGCAAGCCTGGTCTCGACGGCCACTCGAACGGCTCCGAGCAGATCGCGCTCCGTGCCCGCGACGTCGGCATGGAGGTCATCTACCAGGGCATCCGGCTCACCCCGGAGCAGATCGCCGAATCCGCCGTCCAGGAGGACGTCGACCTGGTCGGCCTCTCGATCCTCTCCGGTTCGCATCTCGAGCTGATCCCCGAGGTCGTCCGCCTGCTGAAGGAACAGGGCGTCGACGTTCCGGTGGTCGCCGGCGGCATCATCCCGCCGGAGGATGCCGAGCGCCTTCGTGAGGCGGGAGTCGCCGGGGTCTTCACTCCCAAGGACTTCGACATGAACGAGATCATGGGCGAGTTCGTCGACCTGGTCGCCCAGCGCCACCGCAACGCCGCCCAGCCTGCCTAGCGGCCGGCACCCCCACACGACGGAGCCGAGATGTCCGATCAGATCCAGCTGCTGAAGAACGGCATACCCACCGAGGTCGCCATCTTCCTCGGCCTGATCGTGATCGCCTCCGTGGCCGGGATCTTTCTGGCTCTGCGGCAGGGAGACGAACGAGGCGAACGTACCCTGAGGATCACCGCCGGCCTGCTCTCGATTCTCGGTCTCGCGATCGCCGGCTATGTGGCCTACACCTCGGTGATCCTCGACCAGATCCCGCAATGCGTCGGGGGCGGCAGCGGCTGCTCGGTGGTCGAGAAGAGCCAGTACTCGCATCTGCTCGGGATCCACATCTCGATCCTCGGCTTGATCGGGTATGTGCTGATCCTCGGTGCCACGGTGTCGCGCACCGATTACGGCCGGATCGGGGCGCTCGTGCTCAGCCTCTTCGGATTCGGCTTCAGCCTCTACCTCACCTACCTCGAGTTGTGGGAGATCTTCGCCATCTGCCAGTGGTGCGTCGCCAGCGCGGTCACCATGGCCATGCTCTTCGCGGTCAACTCCGTCCGGGCATACAGCTATTACGGGCTCGACGAACTCGACGAACCCGACGATCCCAGTCCACCAGCGGGGAAACCGGGCCTCGACTAGCCCGGCGGCTCGACAGGCCATAAGGCTGCCTAAAGGGCCTCCACCACGTCGATCCTTCAGGTAGGATTCTCCGCCAATGGCTACCGGACCCCAGCAGAAAAGAAAAGAACTTCGTGAAAAGCGCCTGAAGGCCGAAGCTGCTTCGAAGGGCAGCGACCGCCGTCAGAACATGGGCAAGATCATCGGCGTCGCCGTCGCGATCGGTCTGATCGCGATCGTCGCGGCAGTCGTCGTGAGTATGTCGGGTGGCGACGACAACGGTGGCACCAAGACCGCCGACACGATCAACAAGGACCTCGACGGCATCCCCCAGAGCGGCACCGTCCTCGGTGACCCGGACGCCAAGGTCACGCTGATCGAGTTCGGTGACCTGCAGTGCCCCGCCTGCCGCCAGTACGCGGAGCAGGTCCTGCCCGAGGTGATCGCCGGTCCGATCAAGAACGGCAAGGCCAACTTCGACTTCCGCCAGTGGACCATCCTCGGTGAGCAGTCCGCCTTCGCCGCCAAAGCCGCCTTCGCCGCCGGCGAGCAGAACCGGTACTGGCAGTTCCTCGAGCACTTCTATGCGGATCAGGGCATCGAGCACTCCGGTTACGTGACCGACGACTTCCTCACCGACATCGCCGAGAAGGCGGGGGTACCGGACATCGACAAGTGGAACCAGGATCGGGAGGACGAGGAGAAGTGGGGCGCCGTCCTCGCAGACACCGACGCGGAAGCGAGCTCGCTCGGCTTCAGCGGCACTCCCTCCTTCGCCATCAAGGTCGGCAACGGCGAACCCCAGCCGATCGCCGACACGGGCTCCGCCGAGTCGATCATCAAGGCGATCAACACCGCCAAGTGACCGATCGCCGGTGAACGGCTTCGACGAACTGAGACGGCCGCCCCGGGGCGGCCGTTTTCGTGGTCGCCAACTCTGGCATTCCGGTGCCACCCGAGTGACCGGTCGGCACCCGGCATCGCGGAGCGCAAAGATATGAGCATGGATTCACGCATCACCTCCTGGCTGCGCTGTTATCGCTGCTGGTCCCGGAACCTCGAGGTCCAGCTCCATTACGACGCGATCCGTCAAGTCGACCCCGAGACCGGCATTCCCACGGAGGGCGACGACGAGATCCAGGAATCCGTCGTCCAGTGCCTCGACTGCATGCATGACCAACCCCACCTGACCTTCGAGCGGGACCGAGTGGTGCCGATCGAAGATCGTTGGGAGCGGATGGTCGCCGGTACTCCGTGGGTCGCCTCCTGCACCGTCACCGTCGATGCCAACCAGGTGGAGACATGCGCCGGCCCGGAAGCCGTCGAGTTCCTCACCTACGGGGCCTTCGGCGACGCCGGCACCCGCGAGTTCTTCACCCACGTCCGGTTCCACAAGCACCACGAGGACGAGATCGCCGTCCATCTTCTGGTCGAGCTCTATGCCCGTTCGGCCGAGGAGGCCTCGGAAGTCCTCGCCATGGCCGCCCGCGGAGCCCTTGAGATCACCTCTCTGGCCGAGGAGTCACGTCCTCCGGCCCACGCCTCAGACAGCGCTCACTGAGCCTCTCCGGGCGTCTCACGGCTCCGCGTCCGGACCCCGGTGCGGAGCCGAGCCCGTCTGTGCTCCCCGGAGGGCAGACGAGACGATGGCCCATCCCGCCACTTGATCCGTCCGTTAGCACTTTGTATGGTCTTCGTTAGCTACTGCTAACAGAAAGGAGTCTGTCAAATGGGAGCACCTGGAATCGAAGCACGGAGAACGCGTCATTGGTTGGCGGCGCTTATCGCGCTGGCGACGATCTCGCTACTTGGGATAAGCGCCACGAGCGCACATGCAAAGCCCACGATGCTCTACCACGGGAACGGGTATGCGATCAAGCCGGCGATCATCTATGGCTGGACCAAGGACGGCACCGGGAAGGAAATGCAGGCCATCGGCGGCCGGATCGATGCTCCCAACCCGAACATCGGGGCGATCGACTGGGAGTTCTGGCGCAAGAAGAAGGCCGTGGGCAAAGGGGCCGGCTGGGGCTCCAACTGCGCGAAGAAGAACTGCGTCTCCCCATTCCCGTGGAACGGAGCGAAGCTGCGCGTCACGGCCTACAAACGACACCGTGGGCATTTCACGAGGATGATCATCTTCGCTCGCGATCCGCGGCCGAACTGGGGCAACTACGTCATGAGGCTCCGCTTCCTGGGCAAGAACTCCCGGATGGTGAACTGGGCCGTCACCAGCATCGACCACCGTCGCGGTTGAACCACCGGGACTGAACCGGCCCCCACCCCGCGCCCCTTAACGAAAACCGCCCGCCAGAAAAGGCGGGCGGCTTTC
>JBEBXB010000051.1:0-10950 GCA_040391885.1 Conexibacter woesei
GACGGTCGAGAACGTGACCCGGGCGGCCGGGGTCGCCCGGAGCGCCTTCTACGTCTACTTCGGCGACAAGGAGGAGCTGCTGCTCGGGGCGCTGGAGGATCTGGTCGCCTCGCATCAGAACCGGCTCGGCCGCTGCTGGCAGCAGGGTCAGGATCCGCGACGGGACATCGAGCGTTCCCTCTACGGGATCTGCCGGGTCTACGCCGACAACTCCGAGTTGCTCGGACTGGCCGGGGAGACGGCGACCTACGACGAGGAAGTCCGGGAACTGTGGTCCACGGTCCTCGAGACGGTCACCGAGGGCACGACCGACGAGATCCGCCGGCTGCAGGGAACCGGGGCGGTCGCGAAGACCCTCGACGCGGACGCCCTGGCCGAAGGCCTGGTGCTGATGACCGAGCGCAGCTTCCAGATCCACCTGGCCCAGGGTGAATCGGTTCCGAACGATGTTGCCGCTTCCCTGACCAAGGTCTGGTGGGCCGCCCTCTTCGGCCCGCCGTCAGAGTCCGGGGCCCCCGCAGACGCGGACCCGTCCGGAGCGGAAACAGCGACGGCCGGGGAAACCCCGGCCGCCGGCGAAACAGCCGCGGCGGAGGTCGAAGCCCCCGCCGCGGACAATGAAACCTGAGCGCTAGAAGCTGACCGAGGGGGTCTCCCGCTCGGCGGCGTCGGCGATCTCGAAGAACTCCTTGTCGGTGAAGCCGCCCTGGTTGGCGACGATCGACGCGGGGAACTGCTGGATCTTGGTGTTGTAGCTCTGGACGTTGGAGTTGTAGATCCGGCGTGAGGCCTGGATCTCGTCCTCGAGCTCGGAGAGGTTCCGGCTGAGCTGCTGGAAGTTCTCGGTCGCCTTCAGGTCCGGGTAGTTCTCGGCCACGGCGCGAAGATCGGCCATCGCCCGGGTCAGCTGCGACTCGGTCTGGGCGGTGTCCTCGACACCGGTCGACGCCATCGCCTTAGACCGGGCCTCGGTGACGTTCTCGAAGACCTGCTGCTCATGGGTCGCGTAGCCCTTGACGGTCTCGACCAGGTTCGGGATCAGGTCGTGTCGACGCTTGAGCTGGACGTCGATGCCGCTCCAGGACTCGTCCACACGGTTACGCGAAGCGATGATCCCGTTGCGGGTCGCGACATACCAGAGCCCCACGATCAGGATGATCGCCACGATGACGATCACTGCTATCAGGCCACCACTCATATTCCGTTCTCCTCCATTGAAGTTCCTGTTTCGCTGATCATCCTAGTCGGGTGACCCGCCGCTCCGGGTAGGGTGGTCCGGGTTGGCTCGGGAAGCGGACAGCTGGAAAGGGATCGTCTCCTCATATCGAGGGGCGGGCGAGGTCACGTGGGAACCGGTCGGGGGGATAAACCCCGCCGACGGTCCGGTGGCTCTCTGCGTCGGCGGCACCAACCGTCTCACCGGTGAATTGGCCCCCGGCTTCTGGGGCGCGTCCTGTGACGCCGACGAGGAAGAGGTCGGTGGCTTCATGCGCAAGAGCGTGGTTCCGACCGCCGTGCTCGCCAAGGCGCACATGCCGGATCTGGCCAAGGTGATCGGGGCGTTCAACGTCGAGTCGATCGAGGCCCGCCCGGACGAATACATCAAGCACCGCATCTCCCGCAAGGTCGAGTTCGAGTCGATCGAGTTCAACCGGCGTTTCCTGGCGACCGTCCCCGAGGGATACGACCCGATCGCCCTGCGCGAGCTCTTCTCGCCCGGGTTCCTTGAGTGGACCACCACGATCGACCGCGAAGTCGACTTCGGGATCAACGATCGCCAGCTCTGGTTCCTGTGGCGGTTGAAGGAACGCACCGCCGCCGAATTGAAACTGGCCCTGGGCAACGCCGGCGAACTGTTCCGGCGACTCCACGGCGAGATGGAGGGGGAGGGCTACCATCACTACCCGCCAGGCCCCTGGAACGCCGGCCTCGAGCCTTTCCCGCCCGCGCCCTGACGGCCTCCTGCCGAACACCCTCCACCATGCGCGATGCAGCGCGGGCGGTGCCTTGCGCATGGACGACGACGGCTCGCTCTCAAACCAGTCCGGATACGCCGCGGGCGGTGCATCGGGGCTGGTGGGTGCCGGTCAGTCCTTGGGGTAGTCGGGTTCGTGCGGGAGCACCACCCGGTGGTGGCGCTCGTCGCCGATGACCTTGGGCAGGACGATCCTGGCGGCGTCGGGGTCGGACTTTGCCTTAGCCAGCGCGTCGGCTGTGTCCATGGCCGGAACCAGCGCCTCCAACTGCTTGAGGGTCGGGAAGACGATCGCCATCTCCTCCGACTGGCAGGCCGCGACGGCGTCGACCGGTGAAATCCACAGGGCATCGGTCATCTCGAACCCGTCGGGCTCGGCCACCGTGCCCGGCGGCGCGGCCGCAAGGAAGAACCAAGTGTCGAATCTGACCTTGACGACGGCCGGGGTGACCCAGCGCGAGAGGGTGACCAGCTCGGTATCCGGTTCGAGGCTGACTCCGCACTCTTCGGCCAGCTCCCGTCGTCCGCAGGCCCGGAGCCCGTCCAATTCGCCGCCGTCTTCGGGGTCGAGAGAGCCGCCGGGGAAGACCCAGACGCTCGGCATGAAGTGCGACTCCGGCGAGCGCTTCAGCATCAGCACTTCGAGTCGGCTGGTTCCTGGCTTTGCCGCATCGTCGAGACGGTCGCGGAGGAGCAAAACGGAGGCGGCCGGGCGGGGTTCGCTCGGCTCGCCCAAGTTGACCGCCTCGGACGGTCCGGGCTCGGGGAAGGGAGGCACGCCGTAACCGTACCGGCTCCCGGCCTGTAACTGCCCCTCCTTCCCGGTAACCTCACGGGCCATGAGCACTGCCACCACAAGCCTCTGGATCTGCGTTTCCTGCGGCTGGATCTACGACCCCGCAGAGGGCGATCCCGACGGCGGGATTCCGCCCGGAACGGCCTTCAAGGACATCCCCGAGGACTGGTTCTGCCCGGTCTGCGGCGCCCGCACCAGCGACTTCGAGCCGTACGAGGCCTGATCTAACGGGCCCGAATGGAATCGATCCCGGACTCTTGTGCGTTATTGACGTAAAACTCCGGGTTCGATTCCTTCCGGGATTCGGGTTGGTCATGTGACGGTTTCCGGGTCCGGCCGTAGTAGGGGCATGTTGCTCGCCCTTGAAGCGGTCCCCGAACCGGCCGGCCCGCCCGGCGCCGCCGTCGCGCCGGACCCCATACCTGCCTCCGTCCACGCGGTCACCCAGACTTTCGAGGACCTTTACCGGCAAAGCCGGGACGACCTCTACGCCTACGTCGCCGGGCTGCTCCGCGACCGGGTCGCCGCCGAGGACGTGACCGCACTCGCCTTCGAGCGGGCCTTCCGCAAGTGGCACCGTTTCAACCCAGCCCGCGGCACCGCCCGGGGTTGGCTCTTCGGGATCGCCCGCAACGCCGCCCTCGACGAGCTGCGGCTTCGCAAGCGTCAGGCCCCACTCACACGGGAGCCCGCCACGGCGGAGGGGGTGGCCACCGGCTCGATGTTCGCGGACCCGGCCGCCCATGCCGCCGATCGGCTCGAGCAGCTGGAGCGTGAGGCAACGGTGGCCCGGGCGCTGGAAACGCTGGTCCCGGCCGATCGGGAGATCGTCTCGCTCAAGTTCTTCGCCGGCCTCTCCAACGTCGAGATCGCCGAAGCCACCGGGATCTCGGCGACCAACGTCGGCACCCGCATCCACCGGGCGATGACCCGGCTTCGCAACGCCTGCCAGGAGGAAACACGATGAGCGACTCACTGACTCCCGAGCAGGAACGCGAGCTTCAGGCGATGGAGGCCGGGGCGGAAGGGCGCCCGGTCGGGACCGACCTCACCGAGTTCGCGCAGCTGGCACACGACCTGACCGCATCTCGGCCCGAGCCCGAACCCGACTTCGTCGAAAAGCTCGACCGGGCGGTGGAGGAGTCTTTCTCCCGCACCAACGGATCATGGTTCGAGCAGCTCCGCCGTCGCTTCGGCATGGGGCGACGGATCCTGCTGCCCGCGACCGCGGGCCTGGCCGGGGTGCTGGTCGTAGCGACCGTGGTAGTCGCCGGACTCGATTCCCGAAGGTCGGGCGAAGGAATGCGGGATACCGCGGTGTCGTTCGCTTCGTCGACCAGCAAGGAGACGGCGACCGCAAATTCGGCAGAGTCGACCCAACAGGCGCCGAAAGCGATTGCTTCTGGGGATGAGAGCGGATTGCTGGGTTCCGCCGACGACGGCTTCACTCGCTCGCTTGACCCTGTGCGCCAAGGTCAGCTGCGTCAGTTCGGCGCCTTCGCCGACTCGGCCGAGTCGGAGCGTTTGGTGCGGGCTGGCAAGTCGGTGGGAAACCGTCTAGCCGCGGCAGGTCAATCCCCGCGGATCGTGCAAAAGATGGGCCGCAAGGTCGCCGCGGCGGCGCAGATCACCCTCGGGACGGATCCAGACGGCGTTCAAGATGTGGCCAATGATGTGATCAAGGTGGTCGACGAGCACAACGGGATCGTCATGGACTCGTCGGTGTCGGACGGCGAGGCCGGCACCGCCGGGGCGGAGTTCAACCTCTCGATCCCGAGCGGTCAGGTCGAGTCGGCCATCTCCGATCTCTCCGGGATCGCCGACCTGCGCGAACGGACCCAGGAGACCGAGGACATCACCGCACCGTTCAACACGACGTCTGACAGGTTGAAGACGAGCCGGGCTCGGATCAAAGGCCTGCTCGGAGAGCTGGAGAACGCCTACACGGACGAAGACCGGCAGCGGGTCGAACGGAGGCTCCGGAACGAGCGCTGGACAGCCCGCCACCTGCAACAGCGGATGAACCGGCTGGAGAAACGGGTCAACATGACCCCGATCTCCGTCTCGGTCGTGACCGACGAGAACGGCTCCGATAACTCCGGCTGGGGGGTCGGCGACGCTTTCGACGACGCCGGACGGCTGCTCGGGATCGCGGCCGGGGTGATGCTGATCGCCCTGGCGATCTCGATCCCGATCGGGTTGATGGTCCTGATTGTCCTGGCGATCAACCGCGGCTGGGTCCGCCGCGCCCGGAATCGGGCCCTGAACGGAGACTGACCCACAATTCAGGCCGGGATCTCACCGAGATCAGGCCAACCTGTCCCCCGGATCGAACCTGCACTTTTGCGCTCATAGCGCCCAAAAGTGCAGGTTCGATCCCCGAGGTGAAGAGTCTCGGTGGTCAGGCCTGCCCTTTTAGGCGCGATACGCGCAAAAAGGCAGGTTCGGCCCGCTTGGGACGCGGCCCGCTTGGGGTACGGCTCAGGTCCGTTCGCCGATCGCCCCGACGTAGGTGAGGACCGCCAGGACGCGGCGGTGGTCCTCTTGGGCGGGGGGCAGGTCGAGCTTGGAGAAGATGTTGGTCACGTGCTTCTCGACTGCCCGGTCGGTCACGACCATGGTCTCGGCGATCGCTCGGTTCGAGCGGCCTTCGGCCATCAGCCCGAGAACCTCGCGCTCACGGGAGGTGAGGACCTCGAGCGGATCCTCCCGTCGCCGCCGGCCGAGCAGATGGGAGACGACCTCCGGGTCCAGGGCCGAGCCACCGGTTCCGACCCTCCGGACCGAATCGGTGAACCGATCGATCTCCGCCACCCGGTCCTTGAGGAGGTAGCCGACGCCTTCGGCGCTGTCCGCCACCAGCTCCAGTGCGTAGCTCTCCTCCAGGTACTGGGACAGCACCAGCACTCCCGTCTCCGGATACATCGACCGGATCTTCAGGGCCGCCCGCAAGCCGTCGTCGGTGTTTCCGGGCGGCATGCGGATGTCCACCACCGCCACGTCCGGGGAGTGGGCCGCGACCTTGCGCAGCAGGTCCACCGCGTCGCCGGCCTGCCCAACCACATCGAATCCGTCGCCCTCGAGCACCCGCACGACCCCTTCGCGCAACAGCACCGAGTCGTCGGCGACCACCACGCGCATCGGGCCGCCTTGATGTCGATCCCCGTTCCGGTTTCGGTTGGAGAGTTCGGTCACAGGTTCCTTCCTTTCGCGTCGGAATGCGGTCTGCCGTTCTCGGAGAACTCAGGGTTGAAGCAGGGGATGACCGCCTCCACCACCGTGCCGTCATCGGGGGGGCTGGTCACGAACAGCTGCCCGTCGAGGGCGGCGATCCGATCGGAGAGCCCGTTGAGGCCGGAGCCGTCGCCGGGTGCGGCCCCGCCGACGCCGTCGTCGGCGATCCGGATCCGGACTATCCCGTTGGTCCAGACGATCTCGACCTCGGCACGGGTGGCGTCGGCGTACCGGGCGACGTTGGTCAGCGACTCGGCCACGACGTAGTAGGCGGCCGCCTCGACCGGCGGCGGCAACCGGTTCGCGGGAAGCTCACCGACCTCGACCGGCAGCGGGGCCCGGTGGGAGAGGGCGAGCAGGGCGGGGGCCAAGCCGCGGTCGGTGAGGATCGCGGGGTGGATTCCCCGGGCCAGCTCCCGCAGCTCGGCGAGAGTCGCTTCGAGCTCGGTGCTCGCCTCGGCCAGGATGCCGGCTGCCTCCTCGGGCTGGGAGCCGATCCGCGCCCGGGCCATCTGCAGCTTCAGCGCTAGGGAGACGAGGTTCTGCTGGGCGCCGTCGTGGAGGTTCCGCTCGAGCTCCCGCCGGGCCGCGTCCGTCGCCTCGACGATCCGTGCCCGGGAGGCCCGGACCTCCGCGACCCGGGCCCTCACCTCGGCCTCCAGCCGGACGTTCTCCAGGGCGAGAGCGGCTCCCCGGCTGACGGCGTCGATCTTCTCCGGTTCCGCGAGGAGGTCTGCGTCGTGGATGATCGCCGCCACCTCGCGCCCGTCCGCCCGGACCTCGGCAATCGCCCGGCCGGACCCCTCCTCCGGCAGTGCCATCGGCTCCCCCGCCGCCGTGACGTATCGCGATTCCGTCGGCAGCCAGAAGGCGAGCTCGATCGACGGATCGCCGAGGGCGTCGGCCATGGCGGTCCTCATCACCGCCGGATCGGTCTCGCCCGCGATCCGTTCCAGCATCCGGCCGAGGGCGCCGCCCCGGACCAGCCGGCTACGGAAGAGCCCGATCAGGAATGCGACCGGGACCGCGATCACGCTGAGGGCGGTGAACACGCCGGTGACCCGTTCCGCGCTGTCCAGCCCGGCGATGGAGAAGAGAGAGCCGAGCCCGATGAATCCCAGCATCGCGGTCGAGGTCCAGAGCACGGGACCGAGCAGGCGCCGCCCGGGGGGACCAGCCTGACCGTACTTGGCGATGAAGCTCCGGATCAGGAGCAGCGCCAGCCCGACCGCGGCCACGTTGACGATGATCAGCAGCACGGTGAGGGTGGTCCGCGAATCGACCAGGAGGAGCAGGTTGTCCGGGGTCGCGTTGTGAGAGACGTCCCGCGGTCGGGCAAACAGGGTGCCGACGAAGACCAGCCCGATCACGGCGGTCACGATGTGGGCGATCCGCCGCTCCAGCGGCGCCTCGATCCGGCCCGTCGGGAAGCGGAGCACCGTCTGGATCAGGATGAGGACGAAGAGATTGGTCAGGCAGATCCCCAGGGTGAACAGGAGGGAGGAGTTGGAGTAGATGAGCGACTGGGCCAGCCAGACGAGCCCGGTGGCGAGCATCCACTTGCCGTACGAGTTGTCGGGCCGCCGCCACCAGGCGAAGATCCCGGTCCCGACCCAAGCCCACCCGGCACCGACCTGAACGGCGATCTCAAGGGCCGGCATCGCGAGGTCGGCCTTCGAGAAGGAGATGAAGAGTGCCGTGCCGATCCCGCCGAGCAGCGCCAGAAAGGCAAGCAGCGTGAGCTTCGTTCGCAGGCTGAGGCCGAGCGTCATGCTCTGATTCTCGCCCATGCCGGGGCGGTCCAAGGTACGGATACCCCCACGGGCCGGATCGTCCCCGGTGTGGTTCTCCGCACCGCCGGATGCCGGAAAGCCCCATTCCCACGCCGGGGCCGCGGTGGCAGGCTGACTTCATGAATCCAAAGCGGAATCTCGCGGCCCGGGCCGGGCATTGGAGTGCAACTCATCGCAAGACGGCAATCTGGGGCTGGCTGACGTTCGTCGTGCTCGCCGTCGTGATCGGCGGGGCGGCCGGCACCAAGACCCTCTCCGAGGCGGACCAGTCGGTCGGCGAGTCCGGCCGGGCCGAGGTGGCGATAGCCGACAACTTCCCCGACTCGGCGGATGAGACGGTCCTGATCGAAAGCCGAAACGGCGCGAACAATCGATCCCCGGGATTCCGGGAAGCGTCCGCCGACCTCGTGGCGGCACTTGAAAAGACTCCTTACGTCGACCGGGTGGAGACCCCCTTCGCCGGTCCGGACGGACCCGGCAACCCGTCGCTGCTGTCGGCGAACGGGAACTCGGCCCTGGTCAACTTCCGGATCGAGGGTGACGACGAACAGGCGGGGGATCGGCTCGACGGAGCGCTCGCCGCGATCGACCAGGCCCGCAAGGGCTCCCCGGGATTCGAGTTCTCGCAGTTCGGTGACGCCTCGGCCGACCGGCAGGTGAACGAGGCGATCGAGTCCGACTTCCAGAAGGCGGAGCTGACCTCGCTGCCGGTCACGCTGATCATCCTGGTGCTCGCCTTCGGCGCGCTGGTCGCGGCCGGAGTCCCGCTGCTGCTCGGCGCCACCGCCGTGGTGGGCGCGATCGGGATGACCGGGCTGATCAGCCACCTGGTCCCGGTCTCCGACATGGTGACCTCGGTCATCCTCCTGATCGGGCTGGCCGTCGGGGTCGACTACTCGCTCTTCTACCTCCGCCGCGAACGGGAGGAACGGGCCTCCGGACGCTCCGAGCGGGCCTCGCTGGAAGCGGCGGCCGCCACCTCGGGGCGGGCCGTGATCATCTCCGGCGTCACCGTGATGATCGCGATGTCCGGCATGTACCTGACCGGCTCCGCCGTCTTCTCCTCCTTCGCCACCGGCACGATCATCGTCGTCGCGGTCGCCGTGATCGGTTCTCTCACCGTGCTGCCGGCGATCCTGGCCTGGCTCGGTGACCGGGTCGAGCGCGGACGGGTCCCCTTCATCCGCCGGCTCTGGCAGGGACGCGATCCCGAGAAGACGATCGGTGCCCGACTGGTCCGCGGGGTGCTGCGGCGCCCCCTGATCTCCACCGCCCTCGCCGGCGGGTTCCTGCTGGTCCTGGCGATCCCCGCCTTCGGACTCCACACGGTGACCCCCGGGGTCGAGTCCCTGCCCCAGAACCTGGACGTGATCAAGGCCTACAACAAGATGGACCATGACTTCCCGGGTGGACCGGAACCGGCCCACGTCGTGATCCAGGCCGGTGACGTCAACGATCCGGCCGTGCGCGAGGGGATCGCCGCCCTCAAGGGCGAGGTCGAGAACGACAAGCAGTTCGGCCCGGTGCTCTCGACGGTCAACAGCCCGAACAACCGCGTGGCCGTGGTCGACGTGCCGCTGGCCGGTGCCGGCACCGACGACGCATCGATCGCGGCCCTGGACAAGCTGCGCAGCGAGGTGATCCCGCGCTCCGTCGGGGCGATCCCGGGGGCGGAGGTCAACGTGACCGGCATGACCGCCGGATCCGAGGACTTCAACGACCTGATGCGCTCGCATGCTCCCTGGGTGTTCGTCTTCGTGCTCTCCGCGGCGTTCCTGCTGCTGCTGGTCGCCTTCCGGTCGGTCGTGATCCCGGCGACCTCGATCCTGCTGAACCTGCTCTCGGTCGGTGCCGCCTACGGCCTGATCGTGTGGATCTTCCAGGAGGGACACCTCGAAAGCCTGCTCGGATTCGAGGCGACCGGAGGGATCACCGCCTGGCTGCCGCTGTTCCTGTTCGTCGTCCTGTTCGGTCTGTCGATGGACTACCACGTGTTCATCCTCAGCCGGATCCGGGAGGCCCGCAACCGCGGCATGGACACACCGGCGGCGATCGAAACCGGCCTGCGCCGTACCGCCGGCCCGGTCACTTCGGCGGCGATCGTCATGGTGGCCGTGTTCTCTATCTTCGCGACGCTCTCGATGGTCGAGTTCAAGCAGATGGGCGTCGGCCTGGCGGCCGCGGTCCTGATCGACGCGACGATCGTCCGCGGGGTCCTGGTGCCGGCGACGATGAAGCTGCTCGGCCGGTGGAACTGGTACCTGCCGGCTTGGCTGGAGTGGCTGCCCCGGTTCGACGTCGAGGGCCCGCTTCCCGGGGACGAGGAGTCACACCCGGAACCGGCACCGGACTCGGGCGAGCGTCGTCCCGCTCCCGTCCAGGTTTGACCCCCCGCGAATCACGGTGCCCAGCGTGACCAGCCGAAGCACGTACCCAGCGTGATCTTGGTCACATAAACAACCATCCCACTTGACGAACGGTTGCGAAAGCGCAAATATCTTCAAATGGACGCAGCGAAGAAAGAAGCACTCGAGAGTGCGGTCGGGGTTCCACCCGACGCTTCCAACGCCGCCAGCCTGCCGGAGGACGTCGTCGAGTCGGCGCTGCTGATCGGGACCCTCTTCCGGTGGATGCTCTCCCACGGCGACGGCGGAACTTCGCTGAAGGTGGTCGACGACTTCGGCCTCTCCTTCCTCGAGTTCAAGGCGATCCTCGAGCTTCGGGTGGTCCACGGCGCGGACGGCCCCTGCATGCAGGAGGTCGCCGATGCGACCGGATCCTCGATCTCGTCGATGAGCCGCGCGATCGACACGCTCGTCCGCAAGGAACTCGTTTCCCGGATCGAGGACCCCGAGGACCGTCGCCGGCGCATGATCGCCCTGACCCCTCAGGGCCGGGACGTCGTCAACCGGATCTTGATGGGGCGCGCCGCCGGGGTACTTCGTCTCGCCGCCGAGTTTGAACCGGATGAACGCGCGGCGCTGAACTCCGTCCTGTCGCGCCTGGTCGAGCGCGAAGACTTCGCACACATCCATCGCCAGCTCCAGGAGGCGGTCGCATCATGAGCAGATACCAGCACCTGATCACCGACGAGAACCGCAAGTGGTGGACCCTGGGCGCGATGTGCCTGGCGCTGTTCATGGTGATGCTCG
>JBEBXB010000052.1:0-10852 GCA_040391885.1 Conexibacter woesei
TCGACGCGAATCGCCCGCATGCGTCGATCCCCTTGGCGTATCCCGTGAACGTCTGCTTGATGCACATCCGGCCGTTCTGGACGGTGGGCTGGCCCGCCCTGCGGAACTGCGCCTTGTCGGCCATGGCCACGGCCGCGATACCGCCGAAGTCGAGTCCCACCGGCGACCCTCCGGGCAGATGGGTCTCCGAGACGACCCGAGACTGAAGCGTCGTGCTCTCGCCGCCGGAGTTGAGGGTCAGCTTGACCGGCGTGCTCGGCGCCTGGCGCCCAAGCCGGCCCGAGATGGCGAAGGGACCGTCGTACAGAATCGTCCCGACCTGAGTTGCTGTGGCGGCACCGAACTTGAAGGGAGGATCGGCCGCCCAGGGCGTCCCGAGCACATCGAATATGTACGCGCCGGAGAACGAGATCGAACGCTGTCCGGAGAGCTCGATCGGATGCCCGCATCCCCAGAGATCGTCGCCGTTGCGATACGTGATCGTGCAGATCGCACCGATCGTGATGTCGCCGAACGAGTAGTTCACGCTGAAGGCGCCGCCCGGCGCAAGGTCGGGAGAGGCAGCCGGAACGTCGGCCGGCGCGGCCGCGGCGAACAAGACCGACTCGAACCCACGGCGCTGGAGCCCCTGCCGGAACGACTTCTGCGCCGGTGCGGGGACACCGGTGACGGTCAGCGGCGGGGTCATTTCGATCAGCCTCTTGCCCCTGTACAGGGGCAGCTTCTCCGCCGAGCGGGCCGAGAAGCTGGCCGGCGAGGGCTGCCCTTCCAGCACGTCCTCGATCGGGGTGGCGAAGCCCTTCGGGCCGGTTCCGGACAGGCCGTACGAGATCGCGCCGATCACCTTGTCTTGGCCGCCGAAGTCACAGAGGATCGGTGAGCCGGACATGCCGGATGCCACGCCGATCGCGGCCACGTCCGGATCGACGACCTTGAAGTAGATGAGCTTGCCGAAGCCGACGTCACCGAAGCCGGCCACTTCGATGATCTCGACGTCGAATGAGCTGATCGCGGTGCCCTTCATGACGGTGCGGGCCTCGCAGATGTCGCCCGGCGCCACGTCGCTCAGCGGGGCTGTCGGCAGCGGATCTCCTGCCGCAGCGGACGCCTGAGTGGCGGAAACAGCGAGCATCGCCACGACCGCGGTGAGGAGTGCCGCCAGGAAACGTTTCGTACGAGCCGAGTCAGACATTCGCCGGACCTTACTCAAGTTTCCTCGATCAAGATATGCGAATCGGGATGCTATGCAGCGAGGGCGGCAGCCGTGTCGGAGAGGAACTCCCCGACGGCCGCGGCGGCGCCTTCCGGCCCCGCCTCTCCGGCCACGCGGACGAGCTTCGACCCGATGATCACGCCTTCCGCGATACCTCCGACCACGGCCGCATGCTCGGGGGTGCCGATCCCGAATCCGACGGCCACCGGGACCGATGCCTTCGAGGTGACGTCGGCGACCAGGTCCTGGAGGTGATCCGGCACCCGGTCACGCTCACCGGTGGTGCCGACCTCGGCCACGACGTAGATGAAGCCGGTGGCGATCCGGCAGATCTCTTCCCGGCGTCGGCCCAGCGTCGTCGGCGCGATCAGCGGCACGACGGCGAGGCCGGTCCCGATCAGGGCTTCGCGAATCGCCTCGTCCTCTCCCAACGGCAGATCGGGCACGATCACCCCGCAGGCTCCGGCGGCCACGGCCCGCTCGCCGAAGGCGGTCGGACCGCCCCCGCCCAGGATCGTGTTCGTGTAGGCCATAAGGACGACCGGGACCCGGTCGGAGACAGCCCGGCAGATCCCGAGCACATCCTCCAGCCCGACCCCCGCTCGAAGCGCGTCGGTCGCCGCGGCGTGGATCACGGGGCCGTCAGCCAGAGGATCCGAGAAAGGCACGCCCAGCTCGATCAGGTCGGCCCCTGAATCGGCGTAGGAGCGCGCGATCGAAGCCGAGGTGTCGGCATCGGGAAAGCCGCCCATCATGTAGGGCATCAAGGCGGCGCGGCCCTCGGCCCGGGCCGCGTTGAAAGCGGCCTCTATCCGCTCCGCGCCGGCGGGCTTCGTCACGGTCGCACCCTCTTCGCTCACACTCACGCCGACGCTCCGGCGTCCGGGTCGTTCGCACCGGGGAAGTCACCCTTGGCCAGCGCCTCGGCGAGATCCTTGTCGCCACGTCCGGAAAGGCAGATCACGTCGTAGCCGTCATCCCCCTCGATCCGGCCCTCGCCGAGCGCCCAGGCGATCGCGTGGGAGGACTCGAGCGCGGGGATGATCCCCTCCAGGCGACTGAGCTCACCGAAGGCGGCGAGCGCGGCCCGGTCGGTCACCGCGACGTAACGGGCCCGGCCGGTGTCGCGCAGCCAGGCGTGCTCGGGGCCGACCCCGGGATAGTCCAGGCCGGCGGAAATCGAGTGGGCTTCGAGGATCTGACCCTCCTCGTCGGTGAGCACGGCGGAAAGCGAACCGTGCAGCACAGAAGTGGATCCGGCGGATAGCGAGGCGCCGTGACGGTCCGTTTCGAGTCCGTCGCCGGCCGCTTCGACGCCGATCAGCTCGACCCCTTCGTCGGGCACGAAGGCGGTGAAGGTCCCGATCGCGTTCGAGCCGCCGCCGACGCAGGCGATCACGCGGGCGGGAAGGCCGCCCTCCTTCTCCAGGGCTTGGGCGCGGGCCTCGTCGCCGATCACCCGCTGCAGATCCCGGACCAGCTCCGGGAACGGGTACGGGCCGACCGCCGAACCGAGCACGTAATGCGTGGTTGCGACGTTGGCGACCCAGTCGCGGATCGCTGCCGAGGCAGCCTCCTTCAGGGTGCGGGCACCGGCCTCGACCGGAACGACCGTCGCCCCGAGCAGGCCCATCCGGTCGACGTTCGGCTTCTGGCGACGGATGTCCTCGGAGCCCATGAAGACGACGCACTCCATGTCGAGCAGCGCGCAGGCGGTGGCCGTCGCGACGCCGTGTTGGCCCGCCCCGGTCTCGGCGATGATCCGGGTCTTGCCCATGCGGATCGCCAGCAGGACCTGGCCGATCGCGTTGTTGATCTTGTGGGCGCCCGTGTGGGCGAGGTCCTCACGCTTCAAGTAGGTCGGGCGGCCGGTTCGCTCGCTCAGCCGTTCCGCCAGGTAGAGCGGAGTCGGACGGCCGACGTAGTCCCGTGCGAGGGAGCCGAGCCGGGCGAGGAAGGCGTCGTCCTGGCGCGCTTCGGCCCAGGCTGCGACCAGCTCGTCGAGGGCAGGGATCAGGGTCTCGGGGACGTACCGGCCACCGTAGGGGCCGAACCGTCCGGGGATCTCCGTCGCCGCCGGGCGCTGATGCTGCGGGGGGGTCTCGCTCACTGGCTTCTCTTTCTCAGGCGGGGGCCACTGGGGTGTAATGAGCGGCCTGGAAGAAGCTCGCCATACGGCCATGGTCCTTGATCCCCGGGGACTTCTCGACCCCGCTCGCGACGTCGACGGCGTCGGGACGGGTCAGCCGGATCGCCTCCGTCACGTTCTCGGGGTTGAGGCCTCCGGCGAGGATGAACGGCATCCCGGAGTGATGGTTGGCCAACAGGTCCCAGTCGAAGGTCTCGCCCGTGCCACCCCATGAGTCCCGGCCTCCGGTGTCGAAGAGGTGGTAGTCGGTGCCGCGGTAGGAATCTGCCTGGCGGATGTCGGCGGCGCTCGAGACGTGGATCGCCTTGATCACCTTGACCCCGGTCCGGCGGGCAACCTCGAGGCAGAAGCTGGCTCCCTCGTTGCCGGAGAGCTGGACCATCGAGAGATTCTCGTTCTCCACCGCGGCGACGACGTAATCGAGGGTCGGGTTGACGAAGACGCCGACGATCTCGGCGTCGCGGCGGAGCGCGGCGCCGATCTCGATGGCGACCGATGCCTTGACGGCGCGCGGGCTGCCTTTGTGATGGATCAGCCCGATCGCCCAGGCGCCCAGCTCCACGGCTTTTTCGGCGTCATCGAGATTGGTGATTCCACAGACCTTGACCTTCATTCATCAAGGGTATGACAACGGCCCCGCCGGGGCGGGGCCGGCGCGATTGCCCGACGAAACGAACCGGCCTTTGTGAGCGCGATGCGCCTACAAAGGCCGGTTCGGCCGGGCCGAAGGGGCCGGGGAACTACTGGCCGAAGCCCGGGGGCAGGGCCGGCTGGCTTCCTTCGGAGTCGCTGTCGGGCGACTGGCTGCCCTGGCCACCGGAGTCAGACTCGGATTCCGAGCCGGATTCCGTGGAGCTGTCGGGGCGTTCGCCGAGCTTGACCTTGAACTTCTTCGTGTCGCCGCCACGGTTCACCGTGATCTCGAGCTCGTCGCCCACCGACGCGCTGTTGACGGCGGCCACGACCTCGTCCATCGAGGAGACCTCCTCACCGTTCACTTCGGTGATCACGTCGCCGCCCGTCATGACCGGCTGGGCGCCGACGGTGACCTCGGTCTTGCCGCCCTTGATCCCGGCCTTCGCCGCGGGGCCGTCCTTGGGGGCTTCCTGGACCAGTGCTCCCCGCTCGACGTCGAGGTTCAACGCCTCGGCGATCTCGGAGGTGACGGTGGCCGCGGAGATGCCGAGGTAAGCGTGCTTCACCTCACCGGTGTCCTTGATCTGATCGACGACGTTCTTCACGGTCGAGGCCGGAACCGCGAATCCGATCCCGACGTTGCCGCCGCCGGAGCTGCCGGTCGCGATCTGGGAGTTGACCCCGATCACCTCACCGTCGGAGTTGATCAGCGGGCCGCCGGAGTTGCCGGGGTTGATCGCCGCGTCGGTCTGGATCACGTTGGAGATCGAGTAGCTGTTGGTGCTCTGGATCTCGCGCTGCAGGGCCGAGACGATGCCCGTGGTGACGGTCCGGTCGAGCCCGAAGGGGTTGCCGATCGCGACCACCGGATCGCCGACCTTCAGCTTCTCGGAATCGCCCAGCGTCAGCGGGTGCATCTCGTCCTTGGGGGCATCGACCTTGAGCAGGGCGAGGTCGGTTGACGCATCGGCGCCGACAACCTCGGCTTCGTAGACGTTGTCGTTGTCACCCAGGGTGACTGTGATCTTGGAGGCTCCGTCGATCACGTGGTTGTTGGTGACCATGTGGCCGTCGGTGTCGATCAGGAAGCCGGAACCGGTCGCGGTGCCGCCCTCGGACTGACCGTAGGGGTCGAAGGGCGAGGATCCACCGCTGACACCGGCGGCGGTGATGAACCCGACCCCGGATCCGTCCCGTTCGTAGATCTCGTTGACAAGCCCCTGTCCGTCGTTGCTGGAGGCGGGGGCCGCATTGGTGATCGTCCGGTTGACGGTCTCGTTTTTGCCGATGAAACCGGCTGAGATCGCGCCGAAGCCGAGAACGGCAACGACAAGGCCGCCGATCACGGCGGCCAGGACGGTAGAGCGCAGAGAGGTGGCGCGCGTCGCGCCGGTCGATTCGTTCATGGGGGACATACTCACCGGCCCGGCTAGGGCCTGGATAAGGCGATTCCTAAGCTTCCCTAAATCGCCGGCCCTGAACTTCGCCGACCAAGAGTCGCGGCGAGGCCTACGGCAGGAAGTGTTCGGTGGTGGCGTCGCTCATGCCCGTCAGCTCCCGGACCTTCATCTCGGGGTCTTCCGACCGCATCAAGCTCTCGCCGATCAGGGCGGCGTCCACGCCGACCCGTTCCAGCTCCACCAGCTCTTCCCGGTGGGAGATGCCGCTCTCCGACACTACGGTGCGGCCCGCAGGTACGTCGGTGATCAGCTCGTAGGTGGTGGCGACGTCCACTACCCCGGTGTCGAGGTTGCGGTTGTTGATGCCGATGACCTCGGCGCCGGCCTCCAGCGCCCGGTCCAACTCGGCGGCGCTGTGGACCTCGACCAGACAATCCAGATCGAGCTCTGCCGCCTGCTTCTGGAAGTCGACCAGGCGATGATCATCGAGCACGGCGACGATCAGCAGCACCGCGTCCGCGCCGCCCACCGCCGCTTCGACCAGCTGGTAGCGGTCGACGATGAAGTCCTTGCGGAGGATCGGCAGGGTGCTGCTCCGGCGCGCGGTGTCGAGATCCTCGAGCCGCCCGTTGAAGTGAACCTCGTCGGTGAGGACCGAGAGCGCGGCCGCCCCGCCGGCTTCATAGGCCTTCACCTGGGGCGTCAACTCGGTGCCCGGTGATATCTCCCCCGCGCTCGGGGATCGGCGCTTGAACTCGCAGATCAGCGAAAGGGGGCCGGGTCGGGTGAGCGCTTCCCGGAACGGGCGATCATGCCCACGCTCGCCGAGACCCTTTTCGAGTTCGGTTAGCGGGATCCGGCTACTGCGTTCCTTGACGCCCTGCTCGGCGGACGAAATTAGCTGCTCGAGTATTCCCACAGTCGGTTGAAACCCTACCGGTCCGCGCTGAAAGCGACCAGCCGCTCCAGCACGTCCATGGCGGCGCCCGAGTCGATCGACTCCCGCGCGCGCAGGATCCCGTCCCCGAAACTGTCGGCACGGCCCCCGGCCTGGATCGCCGCCGCCGCATTGAGCAGGACCAGATCCCGGCGCGGCGAGAGCTCCCCGCCGAGCACGGCCCGGGTCGCGGCGGCGTTCTCCGCAGGGGTTCCCCCGGCCACGTCGTCCAGGGTGGCTCGTTCGATCCCGTGCTCCTCTGGCCGGATGAATATCTCCTCGGTGCCGCCGTCCTTGACCTCGATCACCCTGGTCTCCCCCGAAACGGAGATCTCGTCGAGTCCGTCGTCGCCGGAGACGACCATCGCCCGTTCGGCGCCGAGCCCGACCAGCGCCTCGGCGATCGATTCCTGGAAGCGCCGATCGGCCACGCCGATCACCTGGCGGGTGGCTCCCGCCGGGTTGGTCAGCGGCCCTAGGAAGTTGAAGATCGTGTGGACGGCGAGCTCCTTGCGGACCGGGATCACGTGGGCCATCGCCTTGTGGTGGCGGGGCGCGAAGAGGAAGCCGAAGCCGACCTCGTCGATCGCCTGACCGACCGCCTCGGGATCCAGCTCGAGGTTCACCCCGAGCTGTTCCAGGAGGTCGGCGGAGCCGCTGAGGCTGGTGTTGGATCTCGCCCCGTGCTTGGCCACCGCGCAGCCGGCGCCTGCCGCTACCAAGGCCGCCGTGGTCGAGACGTTGAAGGTGGACGGGCCCCCGCCCGTTCCCGCCGTGTCGACCAGGTCTCGCCGCTTGGCTCCGACCGGCGTCGCCAGCTCACGCATCGTCCGGGCGAGTCCGACCAGTTCCGGGACGGTCTCCCCCTTCGAGCGGAGAGCGATCAGGAAGGCGCCTGTCTGGACCTCGCTGGCGCGTCCTTCCATGATCTCGTTGAGCACCGCCGAGGCGTGGTCGGCGGTCAGGTGATTGCCCGAGGCGACCGCGTCGATCGCCCGGGTCAGGATGTCATTGGGCATCGGATCCACTCCCGTTCCGGTCGGTGTCTCCGGCCACTGCCGGCAGGCTGAAGAACTCGGTGCCCGGTGGGATCTCCACCCCGATGAAGTTGGCGATCATCTTCTTGCCGAGCGGGGTCAGCACCGACTCTGGGTGGAACTGGACCCCTTCGGCCGGCAGTTCCCGGTGGCGGACGCCCATGACCACATCTCCATAGGTGGAGGTGATCTCGAACTCTTCCGGTACCTCGCCCGCGATCAGCGAGTGGTAACGGCCGACCGTCAGCGGGCTCGGCAGCCCCTCGAACAGGGACTTGCCGTCGTGCTCGACATCGGCGCTCTTGCCGTGGACCGGCTCTCCCTGGACGACGGTTCCGCCGAATGCCTGGATCATCGCCTGATGGCCGAGGCAGACCCCGAGGACCGGAATGCCGGCTCGGGCGAAGGCGGGGATGATCTCGAGCGAGATCCCGGCGTCATCCGGTGTGCAGGGGCCGGGCGACACGACCATGCGGTCGTAGCCCTCGGCCAGCAGCTCAGCCACCGGGGTGACGTCGTTTCGCACCACGTCGACTTCAGCTCCCAGCTCACCCAGGTACTGGACCAGGTTGTAGGTGAAGGAGTCGTAATTGTCGATGACGAGGACGCGCATGAATCAGGCCCAGTCCGGGTGTTCGCAGGCCATCTCCACCGCGCGGAACATCGCCTTCGCCTTGTTGACAGATTCCTGGTACTCGTAGTCGGGCTTGGCGTCATACACGGTGCCGCCGCCGGCCTGGATGTGGACCTGGCCGTCCTTGATGATCGCAGTGCGGATATGGATGGCGGTGTCGAGATCGCCGTTCCACGACAGATAGCCGACGGCGCCGCCGTAGGAGCATCGCTTCACCTGCTCGACCTCGTCGATGATCTGCATCGCCCGGACCTTCGGCGCCCCGGAAAGGGTGCCGGCCGGCAGGGCCGAGCGCAGGACGTCGAGCGCGCCCCGCCCTTCGGGCAGGATGCCGGTGACCCGGCTGACGATGTGCATGACGTGGGAGTAGGTCTCGACCACCATCAGCTCCTCGACCTTGACCGTGCCGTACTCGGCCTCCCGGCCGATGTCGTTTCGGGCCAGGTCGACCAACATGACGTGCTCGGCCCTTTCCTTCGGGTCGGAGACGAGCTCTTCGGCGAAGCGGCGGTCCTCCTCCTCGCTGCCACCGCGAGGCGAGGTGCCGGCGATCGGCCGGATCTCGACGCGATTGCCGTTGACTTTGAGCAGCGGTTCGGGCGAGGTGCCCGCGATCTGAAAGTCGCCGAACTCCAGGAAGTACATGTATGGCGAGGGGTTGATCGCCCTCAGGCCACGGTAGATCGAAAGCGGCTCGGAGCGGGCCTCCGCCGAGAACCGTTGGGAGGGCACGACCTGGAAGGCGTCACCCGCCCCGATGTACTCGACGATCCGGGCGACGGTGCCCTCGAACTCGTCGCGGGTCACGTTCGAGCGGAACTCCGGCGGCTCTACGGCTTGGGCGTCGTCGGGCACCGGCACCGGCCCGCGCAGCCGGTCGCGCACCTCCGCGATCCGGTTGGCGGCCGAGGCCCAGGCCGCATCGAAATCGTCGTGGTCGTCGGCCCAGGCGCAGGCCATGATCGTGAGCTCGTTGTGAAGGTGGTCGAAGGCGAGCAGGACGTCGGTGATCATCAGGGCGAGGTCCGGCACCCCGAGCGGATCGGGATTGGGTTCGCCCAGGGGCTCGACGGTGCGGACGAGGTCGTAGCCGAACAGGCCGACCGCCCCGCCGGCGAACGGCGGCAGGTTCGGGAGGTCCGCGACCCGGTAACGGTCCAGGTACTCACCGACCGCCCGGTACGGATCGGGTGCGTCGATCGTCTCGAGGATCTCGCCTTCGCCCGAGATCGCATCTCCCGGGTACTCGGTGAGGGTTCCGTCGGCCCAACGGATCACCCGGTGGGGAGCGATGCCCACGAAGGAGTAACGGCCGACCTGACCGCGCTCCGCCGATTCGAGCAGGAAGCAGGGCCCGCCGTCACGCAGCTTGAGCAGTGCCGAGACCGGGGTCTCGCAGTCGTCGGTGTAGCTGAGGCTCACCGGGATGACGTTGGCGTCGTCGAGCAGCCCGCGAGCTTCCTCCGGGCCGGGCTTCAGTCGTGCGGCAAGTTCAGGCGCGGCGGCCATTCAAGACCTCGAGGACCTGATCGATCGTGATTCCGCGGCTACGGATCAGGGCGGTCAGGTGGAAGAGGACGTCGGCCGCTTCCTCGGCGACACGGTCATCGGATTCCTCCCGGACCGCGCGGCTTACCTCTTCGGCCTCCTCCATGACCTTCTCGCCGGCGAAACGAGGATCGTCGAGGAGCTGCACGACGTAGCTCCCCTCCGGACGGTCGTCGGAGCGAGAGTCGATCGTCCGGGCGAGCGTGGCGAGGCCCTCGGACGGCACGGGTACGGGGTCGGCCCCGGATTCGAGGTCGCGGTAGAAGCAGGTGCGTTCGCCGGTGTGACAGGCGGGGCCTGCCGGTTCGACCATCGCGATCACTGCGTCCTCGTCACAGTCGACGCGGAGCTGGATCACTTTCTGGGTGTTTCCGGACTGTTCGCCCTTGCGCCAGATCTGCTGACGGGAACGGCTGTAGAAGTGGATCTCGCCGGTTTCCTCGGTCAGCCGCAGCGATTCCATGCTCATGTAGGCGAGGGTCAGCACCTCGCCGGTCCGGGCGTCCTGGGCGACGCACGGGACGAGTCCGTCCCGGTCGAACCTGACTTCGAGACGACTCAATTCTCGTCCCCGGACTCCGGTTCGTCACCTTCGGCCGAGGAGTCGCTTTCGCTCGTGCCGAGCGGCAGGTACCACTTCCCGTCTTCCTTGACCAGCGTGGCCTCGCCGGTCTTCCCCGTGAACTGGACGAGCGCGGTGTCTCCGTCGACCTTGATCGAGTCCACGGCGAGGTTCGGCTGCTCGCCGGCCTGCTTGAGGATGACCTTGGTCTCCTTGATGCACCGGCCACGGGTGTTGAAGGTGGCGGTGAGGTCGCGGGGCTGAATGACGTCGCAGAACCCGGCGGCGTCCTTTTCCGAGGTGACGCGGTTGAGCTCGGCCACCAGAGCGGTGATCGCGTCCTGGTCGGCGTCGGAGGTCTTGTCATCCCCCCCGCATCCGGCGAGGAGCAGCGCTCCGGTGGCAGCGACTGCGATCAATGCGAGGGTTCGCTTCATGCGCTCCATCCTACGGAACGAGTCGGCGACCCCCAATCCCCACCCAACACCGGGGGCGATTTGTCTTGTTGTGCACGGCCAATCGCCCCAGCGATCCAGAGAGCCCCAAGACTCAGCCGTCCCCCAGCCCAGGACCGGGAGCGAAGCGACCCGGTCCCCCGAGACTCCCCCAGCCCAGGACCGGGAGCGCAGCGACCCGGTCCATCAAGACCCCACCAGCCCAGGACCGGGAGCGCAGCGACCCGGTCCTGGCGAGACTCAACCGGCAACCGAGACTCAGCCGTCCCCCACCACAAGGG
>JBEBXB010000053.1:0-10780 GCA_040391885.1 Conexibacter woesei
ACGGGGTCTCGGTCGACTACGACGACTGGCACTTCAACGTGCGGCCCTCGAACACCGAGCCGCTGCTCCGACTCAACCTGGAGTCGCTTGTCTCTCGCGAGGACATGGAACGCAAGCGCGACGATCTCCTGGCGGTGATCCGGGCTTGAGCAAGCCGGAGCTCACCGCGGCCGACGAGGCCGCCCTCCAGCGGGCGAAGGGCCTCGGGATCCACTGCATCCCAGTGCCGACTCCGTTCGCGGTCGGCCGGATCAACTGTTACCTGCTCGAGGGCGAGCCGCTCACGCTCGTCGACGCCGGACCACGGTCCGGAAGGTCGCTGGAGGTGCTGCATGCAGGCATCCGCGAGGCGGGCTACGAACCGGAGGACATCGAGCTGGTCGCCGTCACTCACCAGCACATCGACCACATCGGCCAGGTCACCGAGATCGCGACGGCGGCCGGAGCCGAGGTCGCGGCGCTGGACCTCGTGGTCGACCGCCTGGCCGCCTTCACCGTCGGTTCTGAGGAAGAGGACAGGATGGCGGTCCGGCTGATGATCAGGCACGGCGTCCCCGCCGAGATCGCGGAGGCGCTCAAGGAAGTGACCGAGAGCTTCCGCGACTGGGGCGCGCCGGTCGAGGTGACCGTCCCCCTGCCCGCCGACAGCAGGGTCACCATGGGCTCGCGCGAGTACGTGGTTCTCCACCGTCCCGGCCACAGCCCTTCCGACACGGTCTTCTGGGATCCAGAGCGAAAGCTGGCCATCGCCGGCGATCACCTCCTCTCCCACATCTCCTCCAACCCGCTGATCTCGAAGCCACTCGACGGCTCCGGTGAAAGGACCCGCGCTTTGATCGATTACGAAGCGTCGCTCCGGCTCACCCGGGACATGCCGATCGAACTGATGCTCTCCGGGCACGGGGTACCGATCACGGACCACGCCAAGCTGATCGACAAGCGGCTCGCGTCACAGGAGCGGCGAACCGCGAAGATCTTCGGGCTGCTGGCCGACGGCGGGCGGTCCGCCCACTCGATCGCCGAGTCGATCTGGGGCAACATCGCCCTGACCCAGGCGTACCTCACCCTCTCCGAGGTGATCGGCCACCTGGACATCCTGATCGAGCGCGGCGAGATTCGCCAGGTCGACCGGGACGACCGCACCTATTTCGAGGTCAAAGGTTGAACTCGCCGGGCCGCAAGCGGCGGATGCTGATCATCGTGAATCCGTACGCGACGACGGTCTCGGACCGGCTCAAGAACCTCGTGATCTACGCCTTGCAGGGCCGTTACGAAGTCGAGGTCGAGGCCACCGAGAAGCAGGAGCACGCAACCGAGATCGGACGGGACGCGGTTGACGGCGGCTACGACATCGTGGTCGCCTTCGGCGGTGACGGCACCGTCAACGAGGTGGCCAACGGCCTGGCCGGCACCGACATCCCGGTCACCTTCCTTCCCGGCGGGAACACGAACGTGGTCTGCCGCACCCTGGGGATACCCAACGACGTCGTCGACGCCACGGAGCATCTGCTTGCCCTGGCCGACGACTTCCAGCCACGCAAGATCGACCTCGGCCGGATCAACGACCGGTACTTCGTGTTTTCGTGCGGGGCCGGCATCGACGCCACGGTGGTCGAGCGGGTCGACGCAAACCCGAAGCTGAAATCCACCGCCGGTCCTTGGTTCTACACCTGGTCCGCCCTCTCCGGATACATGAGGAAGTACCGCCGGAACCCCGTGAAGCTGGAAGTGGAAGTGGATGGCCAGACCCACCAGGGCGTGACCGCGCTCTCGCAGAACTCGGACCCGTTCACCTACTTCGGCAAGCGGTCGGTCCATGTCTGCGAGAACGTCGAGATCGACGACGGGAAGCTGGGCATGGTGCTGCTCAAGCGAGCCAATCAGCTCGACATCCTCGGGGTGATCCCGCGGCTCCTCTCCCCGCGCCTGTCCCCTTCCGGGCACGGCCAGGTCGAGACCTTCGAGCATTTCTCCGAAGCGACCATCCGGTCGGTTTCCACCGACGACTCGGGCCAGGTCCGTACCTTCCCGGCTCAGGTCGACGGCGACTACATCGGCACGTTCGAGTCGGTGACCCTGGCGGCGGCTCCGGGGGCTCTGACCATCGTCGCCTGACGGCAGATCACGCGATCACCGTCACGGACATGTCCCTGAACTTCTTGGCTTCGGCCGACGTCTCCCGGACTCCCCACGCGCTCGCCCTGGCTTTGACGGTCACCTGGGCGCCCGACCCGGCCGTCGGGAGCCGCAGCCCCACGAATCCCGCCTGACTATTGTTCTGCGCCTCACGGGGAACGTCGAGATCCAAGGTGACCTCTCCCCCCTTCGAGAGGACGCGCCCGGCGAAGATGCGCCGGAAGGTCTCGACCTTCGTCTCGATGGTGGCCTCGAGCTGAACGGTGCCCGGGGTGTTCATCTTCACCTTCACCGGGAGCTTTAGCCCCTTGTCGCCCTCGTAGACCTGCCCGATCTCCAGGCTCAGTCCGATGTCTCCCCGGGCCTCCCGGATCACGTTGCCGACGAGGTTGGCCGCCCAGGTCGTCTCCAGCTCCTTGTACTTGCCGTGCTGTGGGTTCGACAGCGGCCCTCCCGCCCCGCAGATGAAGTCGTTCATCCGGCAGAAGCTGAACACCTTCGGCGGTCGTTGGAACGTGCCTCGCTTGCCGAGTGCTCCGAAGGAATGGGTGAACCCGCCCCGGATCGCTTCCTTGTCGTCGTTGTTCGACTTGGGATCGGCGAAGAGAGCCCCGACGATGCGACGCCGGTCGGACTCGGGACGGCCCTTGACCATCGATTTCCAACCGAACACGTCCCCCGCCACCTGGGCTCCCTGCGAGTATCCGGCCACCACTATCCGCGTGTTGACCTTGCTGTCCCCGCACCGGTGAAGCCACTTCTGCATCTCCTGCCAGAGCAGCTCCCTGCCGCGGTGGACGCTCGCGTCGTAGCTGCCCGGAAACATGCTCCGGTTCGCGGCGTCGAGGCTGTTCCACAGCTTCTCGAGACTGTCGTGGCCGACCGCAACCGCCGGATACTTGATCGGTATTCCTTTGTAGACGAGCCCTTCGGACTTGAGCCGCTTTCCGAGCAGGTGGTTGAAGTCGCCGACGATGTTCCCCATCGTCCAGTCGCGCATCGGCTTGCCCGCGTCCTGCCCGGATCCCCGCAGGCCCAAGGTCAGCACGTCAGGGCAGATGCTCTTGTCCTGGATGCAGGTTCGGTCGAAGCTGCCGTCCCGGGTCAGGCCGACCGGGCAGTCGGGCATCTCCGCGGAAGCTCCCTTGCGGGCCAGGTCGACGATCTTGTCCTCCAGGCTCGCGGAGTCCCCGAGCTCCGCCGAACCGCCGGTCCGCTTCGTCCAGATCCGCCAGTACGGGAGATACTCGTCGTCCCCGGAGAAGAGCAGATACATGATCGGCAACCCGAACTCCGCCATGTCGTCAAGGGTGCTCTGCCAATCGATGTCGTCGGCCGTGTACGGCTCCTCGTCGTGCCCCGGATCCGGAACCCCGTCGAAATAGTCGTCGGGGAACTGATCCCTCGAAGGGATCCCCTCGTTGAGATAGTCGTCGTGAGGGACATCGTCGGCGATGACGACAGCCGTCTTGCGAGATCCCTCCCTCCAGCCGACGTCCCCGCTGTCGACCGCGTCCCGAAGAGCCCGGCCGTAGGCCTCGGGGCCGTCGCCGCCCCCGTCCGCCTCCAGCGATTCCAGCGCGTCGGAGACCTTGCCGATGTCCGTGGTCACGGGCTGCGCCACGGAGAACGGGACGTCACCCTCATCTCCCATGGCGAGGTCTGACGACGTCCCGGTGAGGTCGTAGTCGCGGACTTCGGCCACCGCGAACCCGACGTTGCCGATGCTCTCCTCGAGCCGAGACGTGATTTCGTGGACTCGCTCCACCGCGGACGAGAGCGCGTCGCTCATGCTGCCGGTCGTGTCGAAGAGCAGAAGCACGTCGGTCGGTCGCGTCTCCCCCTCCGCCCGCGCCGGTTCCTGACGCGGGACCAGCAACATGAGCGCGAGAAAGCCGACCGCGAACAGGGCCAGCAGGGAGATCCGGGGAACTCCGATCGCCCGCATCTCGAGCTTCCCGGGCCCGGGGCCCGGCTTCCGGATCGTCACGTCGAAATCCGGCTCCGGCTCAGGGCGCTTGATCTCGCTCTCGAAATCCTCGTCGGCGCCCGGCCCGAGGCGGGCGCCGGCAGGCGGTGGTGGCTCCGGCAGCCGCGAGGGCGACGGCGGTGGCGGTGGTGGCGGTGGGACCCTGCCCGGGATGACCGCGGTGGGAGCCTCTGGCGTCGACGGGTCCTCCGCTCGCCGAAGGGCGGCCACGACCGACCGTGCGAGCAGAGCGAGCCCGACTGCCAGCACCAGCGTCCCGAGCAGGGACACGGGCCTTGTCCAGGCCGGGCCGGAAGCGTCGAAGTCACCGGAAACCGAGATGTAGAGCTCGTAGACCTCGGTCCGCCCGAGGCCGGCGAAGGCGACCGCCCACCCCGAGACGAGCAGGGTGAGCAGATCGATCGCCGGGCGATGGAGCGCGAACCCGGCCACCGTCGTCAGCATCGCGAAGAGCCCGGCGACAACCCCGATCGCGATCAGGGCGTACAGCCCCCGGGGAGCCAGATCCGTGTACCAGATGTCCGGATACCAGTCGTCGAGACCGATTCCCGTCCCCACCGCCGCCGCGATCACGCAGCCGAGGCCGACGACCACGAGGACACGGGACACCGGTGAGGCCTCGCCCGGAACCCGGAGGCCGCGCGATCGAAGCCGCCTCATCACCGAGAGGGTCAGCAAGGCGGATCCGGACAACAGCAGCAGGAGGGCGATCACGCCGACGGTCGGGATCCACAGGTGGTAGCCGTACTCACGCGAGTCGAAGATGCTCATGTACCAGTCGTAGACGTCGAACCTGCCCATCGCCACCAGCAACGACACCCAGCCCGATCCGGCCACCAGTACCGCGTCCAGGACTCTTCCCCGTTGGAAGGATCTGATCGATGCCGCGGCGAAGGCGAGGCCGAGAAGGACGGCACCCGCCAGGATCAGGTAGAAGACCGTCGGCGCCGGGTCGAGGTTCTTGTCGAGGATCGTCGCGAAGACCCCGATCGTCGACGCCACCGCGAGGGTCGCGCCGCCGAGGACGAGCATCCGCGCAAAACGGGCCCACATGTCACGTTTTTCTCTCACTCCGCTCCCCTGATCGTCTCGATCTTCTGTTCACTGGATTCCTGCTTGCCCGGCCGGCTGGCTATCGCGTCCAGGGCCATCGCCAGACCGGGGCCCTGGGACGGCAGACGCAGCGTCGACCGGGCCTCTTCGGCTCGGGTCGCTTCTTCCGGGAAGGCAAGGTCGATCTCCTTGGTGCCCGGTCCGCCGAAGAACAGGAAGCGGGCGGTCGACCGGTAGCGGCGCTGGTTGACGCCCGGCCGGCCCCGCAGCTTCACCGCACCGGGGCCGTCGAGGCTGACCCTGAAGGTGACGTGCCGGATCAGGCCCCCGTCCTCGTCTCGCACGGCGAAGGCTCGCCTGGTGGCCAAGCCCATGTCCGGGGAATCCACGGCCCCGTAGATCTGGTTGCCGACCAGGTTGGCGGCCCACACTGCCTCGGTGCGAGCGTACCGCCGCTCGTCCGGCGTGATCCCATCGGCGTCGTCGATGCCTCCGCAGGCCCCGTCCCCCGCCGCACACAGGCTGAAGACCCTCACCTCACCGTCGAACACGGGCCGAGCCGGGAGCATCGGGTCGTCCTCCGAGCCCGCGCCCCCTCGCACCGCGTCGCGATCCTCGCCGTTGAGGCGGGGGTCGCTGAACATGACCGCCGCCGAGACCGCCTGGGACGCCTTGCCCGAAAGTCCCTCTCGATACCCGACCGCCTCGCCGACCACGTCGGCCCCGAACCCCAGGCCCGCGGGAACGATCCGGGTCGAGCTTTTCGCGCAGGCCGAGACACGGGCATCGATCGACTCGCGCAGCTTGGCCGCCGCCGCATCCACGGACGCGCGATACCCATCGCCGGCAAGGGGCTCCGTCTCGCCGAGGCCCCGGACCGGCTCCAGGGCGAACGAGCCTCCTTCGGCGGCGACGCGGCGCCGGAGCTTGCGGCCGAAGGCCCGGACGGCCGGGCTCAGCCCGGTGCCGGCGCCGACGAGCCGCCCGGGCACCCCGAGCACCAGGACCGCCGGGCATCCGTTCCCGGTCGGACGGCATTTCCGGTCGGCGCCGCGGCTCATCCCTTCGGGGCAGTCCGGAAGCTTGGCGGCGGCACCCCGCTTGGCGACCCGGACCACCTTGGTGTCGAGGTCCCCTTCGGTGGCGTCGGCGGCGGTGCCGCCCGTCCGCCGGGTCCAGTTCCGCCAGTAGGGCAGGTATTCGCGGCGACCCTCGAACAGCAGGTACATGATCGGCAGGCCGCTGTTCGACATCCGCTTGAGGGTCGACTGCCAGTCGATGTCGTCCTCGGTGCCGATCCTCTCGTCCTTGCCTGGGTCGGGGAGGTTCCGGTACTTGTAGCCCTTCAGCCGATGCTTCCGGGGTATGCCCTGGTTGAGATCGTCGTCGTGGGGCATGTCGTCCGCGACCAGGATGACCATCCTCTTCGCTCCCCTGCGCCACCCGATCCCGTCGCCGTCCGCCGCGTCGCTCAACGCCCGCGCATAGGCCTCCGGGGCGATGCCTCCCGGCGGCCTAGTCTCCAGCGACCGCAGGGCCGCCTCGAGCTTCCTGACCTTGCCGGTCATCGGCTGCCGCACCCTGAAAGGCGTATCCCCCTCGACGCCCCGGAACTCGGGAATCCCGTAGTCCCTGACCTCCGCCACGCCGAAATTCACGTCCCCGACGCTGCGTCTCAGCTTTCCGGCGATGCGGCGGACCTTCCCGACCGCGGTGTCGAGAGCCTTCTCCATGCTTCCCGACGTGTCGAAGATCAGCAGGATGTCCGTCTGAGCACCGTCACGGGGCGCGGCCGACGCGGCCGTCGGGCAGAGCGCCACCGTCGCGATCAGAAACGACAGCACGAAGCTGACGGCTGCGGCACCACCGCCACGCCTCGACATCGTCCCCATTCTCCTCAACATCCTGTTGATCCCCCAAGCGAAGCCAGTCGTGAAGCAGTAAGTCGTGAAGCGGCAAGTCGTGGACCCGCGGGAGTATAGATGCGCCGGACCGGCCTTCGCCATCCTCGGCGGTCCCGCCCCCTTCGGGGCGACTCCCCCGCCTCGCTACCATCGATCCATGACCACCGCTGACATAACCGTGCTCCCGATCGGCCGGGAAGGCGCCTCGGTCAGCGACCTCCTGGCGGAGATCGCCCGTCACCTCGCCTCTCAGCAGGAGGTCCACTACGAGATGCACGCGATGGGAACCTCGCTGGAAGGCACCACCGAGGACATCTTCGCGCTGGCCGCCGAGATCCACCGGATCCCGTTCGAGTCCGGGATTCCGCGCGTCTACACGGTGCTCAAGGTCGACGAGCGGAACGACAAGGAACAGACCCTGGACTCAAAGGTCGAGTCGGTCAGCCAACGCCTCGGAGCCTGAGCGGCTCCGCCCGTCAAGAGCCCGATCAGGCCACGATCCGGTCGCTGTCCTCAAGCGGCGCGGCCAGGTGCTTCGGGTCGAGCTCGAGGAACGCGGAGACGACAGCCGGGTCGAAGTGACGTCCCGACTGTCCCTGGATCTCCTCGACTGCATCGCCCAGCTCCCACGCCTCCTTGTAGGGGCGACGCTGGATCAGCGCGTCGAAGACATCCGCGATCGCGACGATTCGGCCCGCCAGGCTGATCTCCTCGCCCTTCAAGCCTCGCGGATACCCGGTGCCGTCCCACCGTTCGTGGTGCATCGCGGCGATATCCGCCGCTGCGGCCAGGACCTGGGAGTCGCTGCCCCCGAGGATCTCGGCTCCTTTGGTGGTGTGCTCCTTCATGAGGATCCATTCGTCCTCGTCCAGCTTCCCCGGCTTCAGCAGGACGTGGTCGGGAATCGCGATCTTGCCGACGTCGTGCAGAGTGGCGGCGGACCTGAAAAGCTCGACCACCACCGGATCCTGATCTAACTTCTCGGCCACCCGGGCGGTGGTGCGCCCTACCCGGAAGATGTGGTCACCGACGGCATCGTCGCGATACTCCGCCGCGATCGCCAAGCGGTGGATCGTCTCTCGGTGCGCGACTTCGACGTCCTCGGTGCGCTCGGCGACGCGGCTCTCCAGCAGCTGACGGTGATCCCGGGCGCCGAGCTCGAGCTGGCGGGTGTACAGGAGGTTCCGCACCCGCAGGCTGACCTCATCGATGTCGAACGGCTTAGTCACGAGATCGTGCGCCCCGATGGCCAGCGCCCGCCGCTTGGTCTCCCGGCTGGCATCGGCGGTAAGCACGATCACCGGCATGCGCACACCGTTGACCGGCCCCGGCAGGGCCTCCATGATCTCGAACCCGTCGATCTTCGGCATGTGCAGATCGAGCATCAAGACATCCGGCTCCAGCGACTCGCACAGTGGCAGGGCCCGCGTGGCGTCGTTGGTGACGGTCACGTTTCTGTAACCCCACCGCTTCAGGAGGGATTCGAGCAGGATCGTGTTCGCCGGCTCGTCGTCGACGACCAGGATCTTGGCGACGCTATGCGTCAATCGTTCCGGCATCCAAGGCCAGTTCGATCTCGTCCAGGAAACGGTGAATGTCGAGCGGCTTCGTCAGGTAGCTGAGAGCCCCGGCCGCCACGAGGCGTCGTTGGTGTCCGGACGTCGCGTCGGCGCTCATGATGATCACCGGTATGTCCGCGGTCTCCTCGTCGCTCTTCAGGCGCGAAAGAACCTCCTCGCCCGATATGTCGGGGAGATGAAGGTCGAGCAGCACGACGTCGGGTCGGTGCTTGCGGACCAGATCCAGCCCGATCGAGCCCTGGATCGAGTCGTAGACCCTGACATCGTGATTGTCCTCCAGTATCCGACGGACCAGGTCGAAGTTCGAGGCGTTGTCTTCGATGCAGACGACCGTCAGGTTCCGTCCCGCCGCTCGCTGACGGCCGTCGGCGACGGCCGCGGTCGCGGAGCCGGGCGCCGCGATGCGCCTCAAGCTGATCGCGAACGTGGTGCCCTCCGGACCTGTCTGGTCGAGGGTGAGCGTCCCCCCCATCAGCGTTGCCAGCCGCTCCGAAAGCGCCAGGCCGAGACCGGTGCCCTCCACGTTGCCCGTTTGCTCCGCGCCCAACCGTTCGAACGGCATGAACAGGCGCTCTTCGAGATCGGGGTCGATTCCCGGGCCGGAGTCGGAGATCAGGATCCGCACGTATCCGTCGGCTTCCTCCGCTCTCACGTTGAGGTCTCCGCCGGCGCGGTTGTACTTGATGCCGTTGCTCAGGAGATTGAGCAGGATCTGCTTCAGCCGCTGCTGGTCCGCGAGCACGTGAAGCTCAGCCCCGACGGACTCGATGGACATTTCCACGTTTCTCTCATGGGCCATGGGGGCTGTCATCGACACCACGTCGCCGAAGACGTTGGCGAGTGAAACCGCTTCCATCGAGATCCGCAAAGAACCGCTCTCGATGCGGGAGATATCGAGGACCTCGTCGATCAGGTCGAGCAGGTGACGACCGGCTCTGAGGATCTGGCTGACGCTCTCGGCCTCGCTCTCTTCCAGATCGTCCATCTCCAGGAGCTGACCGAAACCGAGGATCGCGTTGAGAGGGGTTCGCAGCTCATGGCTCATCCGAGCCAGAAATTCGCTTTTCGCGTGGCTCGCCGCGATCAGATCGGCTTGGCGCTCCTGCAGCTTCACCGCCATCTCGTTGAACGACCGGCCCAGCGATTCCACCTCCCTGGCACCGTCCGGCTGGACGCGGGTGGACTCGTTGCCGCGACCGAGTTCCGTCGCCGCGTCGTCCAGCTTGGTTATCGGTCCCCGCACGGAGCGACGAATGTACATCCAGGCGAGCGCGATCGTGAGCAGAGTCCCGACGATCGCGACGATGTTGGCAGCCCGAAGCCGGTCAGAATAGGTCTCCGCCCGCTCAGTCGAGGCGGCCATTCGCGCCGCGAAGTCAGCCTGTGCTCGAGTCAGCTTCTCGCGGGTCTCGTCGATCACACGCTGCCCGTCCCCGGTGGCGATGGTGGCTCGCACCGCGCTCGGCCCGCGTTCGATCAGCGAGTCCACTACCGGCCGCCGTGACGTCACGTACTCGGAAACGCTCTCGGTCGCCTCGTCGGTCATGGCCGGATCGGCATTCGCATCCGCAAGGTCGACGATCAGTTGGTCGAGATCCTTCTGTACGCCCGAAAGAGCCTCGCCCGCCCGCTCGGCGTAGCTCGTCTTCCCGGTCGCTGCGAATCCACGGCCGGCTGCCTGAACCTCCAGAAGACCGCTCGAGAGCGACTGGGCACCCACGCGGAGTCGATGGAATGCCTCTTGATCCGCCCGGGCCGATTCGGATGCGTTCATCGCCGAGAAGGCGACCATGGCGGGCACCACGGCGAAGGCCGCGAACGCGAGCGCGATCACGACCATCCCAGCACCGAGGCCAGCCCTTATGACTGGATGAAACATGCTAGTCGTCGACTTCGGTTCATCATCCGACTTCATCCGTGTATCCCCCAAACGGACTCTCTTCGCGCAAACGGCCGTAGCGATCCAGTCCCCCGCGAACTCCGACCGAAATACTAGTAGGTCACGGCGGACTTCTGTCGGTGAGGACCTCCTACTCGCCGGGCGTGACCCGGTACGCGTCGAAGACCGAGTCGACGTGGCGCATCCGGTTGATGCACTGCTTGAGCTGCCCGGTGTC
>JBEBXB010000054.1:0-10778 GCA_040391885.1 Conexibacter woesei
TGCTGCTGATCGAAGTGATGGCGGCGAACATCGGCGGCGCCGCGACCCTGATCGGTGACCCGCCCAACATCATGATCGGCAACGCGGCGGGGCTGACCTTCAACGACTTCCTGATCAACAACGTGCCTGGAGTCGTCGTGATCCTCTCCGTGATCACGGTCGCACTCTATTTCGTCTTCCGAAAACAGCTTCAGGTCGATGAAGACAACCGGAAGTACGTAATGGAACTGGATGCGCGTGCATCGATCCGCGACCAGGCCGAACTGAAGCGGACCCTGCCGGTACTCGCGGGAACGATCGTCCTGTTCTTCCTGCATCAGTACATCCACATCGAACCCGCGACGGTCGCCCTGACCGGGGCCGCGGTCGGGCTGCTGGTCACCCGGATCCCGGTCGAGGAAGCGCTGGAGAAGATCGAGTGGACCACCCTCTTCTTCTTCATGGGCCTGTTCGTCATGGTCGGCGCGCTCGAGGCCACCGGCGCGATCGACAAGGTGGCGACCGGGATCCAGGAAGTGACGAACGGCAACCGCAACGCCGAGCTGGTCGGGATCATCTGGACGTCCTCCCTGATCGGCGGCATCGTCGACAACATCCCGCTGACCGCAGCGATGATCCCCGTGGTCACCGACATCCAGGGGACTTCGGGTGATGACGCCTACTGGTGGGCGCTCTCGCTCGGTGCCTGTTTCGGCGGCAACCTGACGCTCGTCTCCGCTGCCGCCAACGTGGCCGCAGCCGGGCTGGCGGAACGGGCCGGACGCCCGATCGGGTTCTTCACCTTCCTCAAGATCGGGTTCCCCGTGACCCTCGCGTCGACCGTGATGGCGACCGGCTACATCCTCCTTCGATACGGGTGATGAACTCGCGGAACTTCCCAATCGATCAGGGAACCCGGCCCCCTTTTCGGAGCGCCCGGACTCGAGCAACACCCCCGACCGGCGGACCAGCTAGTTTCTTCGGAGTGAGACAGTGGCTGACCACATAGTCAAGTCGATCATCCGGGAGGTCAAGCCCCTCTTGGTAACCGATCCGGTCGGGTACGCCGCGCGCAAGGTCGTCGAATCCGGCCTCCCGGCTCTCCCGGTCGAGGACGAGTACGGAAACTACGCCGGTCTCTTCGGCGAACGGGAATTCATGACCGCGGTCTTCCCCGGATACGTCGGCACGCTGATGTCCGCCCGGATGATCCGTCGGTCCCTGGACGAGACGATCGAGCGACGGATCGGGTCGCAGGAAGAGCCGGTGCGCGGCTACCTGACGACCGACCCCGTGCTCGTCGACGACGACTACGCCGACACGCAGCTGGCCGAGACCTTCCTCCACCATCGGGTGATGGTGGTACCGATCGCGACCGAGGGCCGGGTACACGCCGTGGTCACCCGCAGCGAGTTCTTCCAGGCTCTCTACGACCGCATCGCGGACATCGCCGAAGACTTCGGCGACTGACCAAGCCCCAGCGTCAGAGCCAGTCGTTCTCGACCAGCAGCTCCGACACCTGGACGGCGTTGAGAGCGGCGCCCTTGCGCAGGTTGTCCCCGACCAGCCACAGGTTCAGGCAACGCTCGTGGCTCGGGTCGCGGCGGATCCGGCCGACCAGCACCTCGTCGCGGCCGGCGCCCTCGATGGCCAGCGGATAGACGCCGTTGGCCGGGTCGTCCTTGACGATCACGTTCGGGGCGGCGGTGAGGATCTCGCGGCACCGCTCGGGGCTGAGGTCCTCGCGGGTCTGGATGTTGATCGACTCGGAATGGCCGCTGAAGACAGGGACACGGGCGCAGGTCGCGGAGATCCCGACCTCGTCGCCGAAACCGAGGATTTTGCGGGTCTCCGCCATCACCTTGCGCTCCTCGGTGGTGTAGTCGTCGCCGTCCTTGAAGGTCTCGACCTGCGGCAGCACGTTGAAGGCGATCCGGTGCGGGTAGATCTCCGGCTGGGAGACCTGTTCCCCGGCCAGAACCTGCCCGGACTGGTGCCGTAGCTCCTCGATCGCGCGCTGGCCCGTGCCGGAGACGGCTTGGTAGGTGGAGATGATCAGCCGCTCCAGCCCGACCGCGCGGTGGATCGGGGCGAGGGCGAGCATCATCACCATCGTCGTGCAGTTGGGGTTGGCGATGATCCCCTTGTGGTCCTTCGCCGCTTCCGGGTTGACCTCGGAGACGACCAGCGGCACGTCCTCATGCATGCGCCAGTAGCTGGTGTTGTCGACCACGACCGCCCCGGCCTCCACGAACTTCGGAGCCCACTCGGCGCTGATCGAACCGCCGGCGGAGGAGATCAGGATGTCGATGTCCTTGATCGACTCCTCGCTCGGGACGACGCACTCGATCACCGAGTCGCCGAACTCGATCGTCTTGCCGGCCGAACGCTCCGACGCGAAGGGGACGACCTCACGGGCCGGGAACTGACGCTCGGCGAGGATGCCGAGGATGGTGGTGCCGACCGCGCCGGTCGCACCGAGCACGCCGACTCTGTATCCGTCTGAACTCATGGTCAATCCTTTCGCCGGGCGGCGGGTCAGGGGGAGACGACCGGACGGTGCTCGCCGGTCGGGTCCTCGGGGAGGATCGCGTTGGCACCCAGGTCGAACGCCTTGTGCAGCGAACGCACGGCGGCGGGGACCTGATCTGCGGGAATCACGCAGGAGATCTTGATCGGGGAGGTGGAGATCATCTCGATGTTGATCCTTTCCTCGCCGAGGACCTCGAAGACCTTGGCGGCAACGCCGGGATGGCTGCGCATGCCGGCGCCGACGATCGAGACCTTGCCGATCTGCTCGTCGGTGCGAACCGAGTTGCTGATGTCCCCGAGGCCGGAGATCACGTCGGTGGCGAGCGCCAGGTCGTCGCGATCGACGGTGAAGGAGAGGTCGGCCAGGGCGTCGTCGCCGACCGGCTCGTTCTGGATGATCACGTCGACGTTGACGTTGGACTCGGCCAAGGCGGTGAAGATCCGGCCGGCGATCCCGGGTTCGTCGCGGACGCCGACGACGGTCACGCGGGACTCGCCAGTCGAGTGGGTTACGGCGGTTACGATCGGTCGTTCCATGGTCTCGCTTTCGGGAAGCACGAGGGTTCCTGGTAGGTCTTCGAAACTGCTTCGGCAGTGGATCGGCACCGCGTGGTTGCGGGCGTACTCGACGGCCCGGAGCTGCAGCACCTTGGCCCCCGAGGCGGCCATCTCCAGCATCTCCTCGTAGGAGGTGACGGCCAGCTTGCGGGCATCGGGGACGATGCGGGGATCGGCGCTGAAGACGCCGGTCACGTCGGTGTAGATCTCGCAGACGGAGGCGCCGAGGGCGGCGGCCAAAGCGACCGCCGTCGTGTCGGAGCCGCCGCGGCCGAGGGTGGTGACGTCGCGACTGTCGGTCGACACTCCCTGGAAGCCGGCGACCAGGACGATCCGCTCCTGACCGAGCGACTCGCGGATCCGGTCGGCACGGACGTCGATGATCTTCGCCTTGGTGTGGGAGTTGTCGGTGACGATCCCGGCCTGGGAGCCGGTCAGGGAGAGGGCCTCGTGACCCATGTCCTTGATCGCCATCGCCGCCAGCGCACAGGAGATCCGCTCTCCCGTGGAGAGGAGCATGTCCATCTCCCGCGGGTCGGGGCGGGCGGAAATCTCGAAGGCGGCGGCGACCAGTTCATCGGTCGACTTTCCGCGCGCCGACAGGACGGCGACGACGCGGTTGCCGGCCTCACGGGCAGCAACGATCCTGCGCGCGGCGCGCTTGATCTCTTCCGGTCCGGCGACAGAGGTGCCGCCGAACTTCATTACGACGATGTCGTCACGTTCCGGCATCAGTTCTGAGCATACGGATACCTGTCCGAATGCGTCTGGAAACACCCTTCCGCCTCCGTGACGAGGCTCACACACCAGATGTATCGTTCGGATATATCTAATCGATATGAACGCTGCCCGGATCCCCGATTCGCTGAGCCCGACCGCCACGATCATCCTCGGCTTCCTCAGCCAGCGCGAGATGTCCGGCTACGAGATAAAGGCCGAGGTCGACATCTCGACCCGATTCTTCTGGGCGGCCAGCTACGGGCAGATCTATCCCGAGTTGAAGAAGCTCCGAGCGGCCGGGCTGGTCGAGGGCGCCGATCGGCCCCAGGGCGGCCGCAAACGGACCGTCTACCGGCTGACTCCAACCGGTCGCGACGCGCTACGCGCCTGGCTGCGACGCGCCCCGGAGACGCTCGAGCTGCGACACGAGGGGATGCTGAAGGTGTACTTCGCTGACGCCCTTCCGGCCGGGGAACGGGTCGAGACCCTGAAGGGGATGGTCGAGCAGCACCGCCGGCACGCGGCCCAGCTGGAGCAGACCAAGGAGGCCGTGGAGGGCGACGAGGCACATGACGAGAGCTCCTGGTGCGACCTCGTGCTCCGGTTTGGACTGGACTTCGACGACTGGGTCATCGAATGGTGCGAACGGGAGATCGCCGCCGCAGAGGAGGACGGCCGTGCTTGATCGACTCGCCCGCCTCGCCGACCACCGGCCCCGCCGGATCGTGCTGGTCGCCGTGCTCTTCTTCCTCCTTTCGGGAATCGTCGGCGGCTCGGTCGCTGAGCACATGGGGCCGTACGGCGCCGAGGACAGCCGCAGCGAGAGCGTCCAGGCCGACCACGCCCTGCGCGACGCCGGGTACCGCCCGGCGGACACCACGGTGCTCATCCGTGACGTCGACGTAACGGGATCGGCCGAGGATCGCCGCGAGGTCGCCGCGATCAGGCGGGAGATCCTGACCCAGCCCGGGGTCAAGGCCGCGATCGGCTTCGCCCAGACCGGCTCGCCGGCCTTCGTCTCCAAGGGCAACGACGAGACCTTCTTCGCCGTCTCGCTCGAAGCGACCGAGGACAAGCAGCTCCAAGAGGACGCCTTGGCGCTGGCGGAATCGCTCGATGACCGGGAGAACGTCCTCGTCGGCGGTGTGCCGATGGCGAACGAGCAGGTCAACGAACAGGTGGAGAAAGACCTCCAGCGGGCCGAGATCATGGTCTTCCCGCTCCTTCTGCTGCTCTCCCTGCTCTTCTTCCGCAGCCTGGTCGCGGCGCTGCTGCCGCTGATGGTCGGGGCGCTGGCGATCGTCGGCACCTTCCTCGCCCTGAGGATCGCCACCGAGTTCGGCACCATCTCGTTCTTCGCCCTGAACCTCACCACCGGACTCGGACTGGGGTTGGCGATCGATTACAGCCTCTTCATCGTCTCCCGGTACCGCGAGGAGATCGCCGTCACCGGTCCGGGACTGGCCGCCATGCGCCGCACCATGGCCACCGCCGGCCGTTCGGTCCTCTTCTCCGCCCTCACCGTGGCCGCGTCGATGGCGGCTCTCCTGATCTTCCCCCAACGCTTCCTCTACTCGATGGGCCTCGGCGGCGTCCTCGTTTCGCTGCTGGCCGCGACGGTCGCGCTGACGGTGCTGCCGGCGGTGCTGACGCTGCTCGGGAACCGGGTCAACTCGCTCTCCCCCAAGTTCCTCCAGCGGCGGGCGAGCCGCGAAGCGAGCTCGCATGAAGACGGCTTCTGGTACCGGCTTTCCCGGTTCGTGATGGCCCGGCCGGGGCCGATCGCGGCCGTGACGACCCTGCTCCTGCTGCTGGTCGCCGTGCCCGCGTTGCGGATGAACTTCGTCTCCGTCGACGCCGAGATCCTGCCGCCGGGCGACAGTGCCCGAGTCGTCCAGGAGACCCTCGACCGCGACTTCCCGGCCGGTGACTCCGAGACGATTCGGGTCGTAGTCGAAGGCGACCGGCCCGCCGCCGGCGCCGTGGCCGCGGAGGTGAAGCGGGCGCAGGGGGTGGCGAGCGTGATGCCGCCCCAGACTCTGGAGCCCGACCTCCACCTGATCGAAGTCCGATCCGATGGCGGTTACACCACGCCGGTCACCAAACGGGCGGTGGAGGCGATCCGTGCCCAGCCACCACCCGCGGGCGCCGTGGTCAAGGTGACCGGCGGGACGGCTTCCTTCGACGACTTCCAACAAAGCCTGCTCGACCACCTGCCGCTGGCCCTGCTGATCATCGTCGGCGCGACCCTGATCGTGCTCTTCCTGATGACGGGCTCGGTGGTCCTCCCGGTGAAGTCGCTGCTGATGAACGTGCTCAACTTGGGAGCCGTCTTCGGGCTCCTGGTGCTGATCTTCCAGGACGGGAATCTCGCCGGGCCGCTCAACTTCGAGTCGGTCAGCGGGATCGACCAGTCGACCCCGATCCTGATCCTGGCGATCACCTTCGGGCTCTCCACCGACTACGCCGTCTTCCTGCTCTCCCGGATCAAGGAGGCCCGAGACTCCGGCTATTCGGATTCCGAGTCGGTGGCGGTCGGGTTGGAACGGACCGGCCGGATCGTGACCGCTGCGGCCCTGCTGTTCGCCCTGGCAGTCGGTGCCTTCGCCTCCTCCCAGATCGTCTTCATCAAGGAGCTCGGAGTGGGCACGGCGCTGGCGGTGCTGATCGACGCGACCATCATCCGCGCCCTGCTGGTGCCTTCGCTGATGGAGCTGCTCGGCCGGCGCAACTGGTGGGCGCCGCGTCCGCTCCGGCGTCTCCATGACCGCTGGGGCATCTCCGAGTACGGGCCGATGCCCGAAACTGTCGAGACCGCCCCTCCCCCACCCGCCGACCGAAAAGGCTCCCTTTGACCGATCGCACCGACTTTCAGACCGACACCGCAGCCGAGCCGCTGGGAGAGGGCCGCTACCGGGTCGAACTCAACGACCGGTGGTGGATCGGTCCCGGACCGAACGGTGGCTATGTGGCCGCCCTGATGTTGGAGGCGATGTCCCAGGCTGCCGCCCCGGGCCAGCCGCCGCGGTCGCTGACCGTCCACTTCCTGCGGCGTCCCGTGATCGGGCCGGCCGAGGTCCAGGTCACCGTCGAGCGCGCCGGTCGCGCCACGACCTTCATCTCCTCCCGCCTGATCCAGGACGGGGCGATCCAGGCGAAGGCGATGTCGGTCTTCTCGGGTGTCCGCTCCGGCCCGGAGTTCGAGCATGTGGAGATGCCGGAAGTGCCTACCCCGGAGGAAGGCGAGGAGCTCGACACGCAACAGGCGCCGGTGGCGGTGTTCAACCAGTACCGGGCGATCATGCTCGACGGGATCCCATACACCGGGCAGCCCCGGGCCGAGACCTCAGGCTGGATCCGGCTCAAGGACGACCAGCCGATGACCCCGGTGCTGGCCGCGGCGATGCTCGACGTCTGGTTTCCCGCCCCGTTCGTCGCCCTGACCGAGCCGGCGCTCGCCCCGACCCTCGAATACACGGTCCACTTCCCGACCGAACTGCCGGTCCCCGGGCACGAGGAACCGGACTGGACCCTGATCCGGCTGACCGCGGACCAGGCCCACGACGGCCATTTCAGCGAGGACGGCGAGCTGTGGAGCCGGGACGGCCGGCTGCTCGCCCGCTGCCGCCAGATGGCCCTGCTCCGGCACCCGAAGCAGTAGACCGCCCGGCCGATCCCGGGGTAGGCCGGTCAGCCGAGGGTGCGGCGGCCGGTCATCGCGCGGCCGAGGGTGACCTCGTCCGCGTGCTCGAGGTCCGCTCCGACCGGCAGGCCGGCGGCGAGGCGGGTGACGCTGGTCTGATCCCGCAGCAGGTCGGCGATGTGGGAGGCCGTGGCCTCCCCGGTGGTGGTCGGATTGGTCGCGAGGATCACCTCGGTGATGCCCCCCGCCCCGACCCGCCGGACCAGCTCGGCGATCTTCAGATCGTCGGGGTCGATCCCGTCGATCGGCGACAGTGCCCCGCCGAGGACGTGGTAGAGCCCGCGGTACTCGTGGGTCCGCTCGAGCGGGATCACGTCGGCCGGTTCCTCGACCACGCAGATCAGTGAGACGTCCCTATTCGGGTCCTCGCAGATCCGACATCGCGGACCCTCGGACAGGTTGAAGCAGACCTCGCAGAGCCCGACCTTCTCCCGGACCTCGATGATCGCGTCCGCCAGGCTGCGGGCCTCGGACTCGTCCGCCCGCAGGATGTGGAAGGCGAGACGCTGCGCGGTCCGGCGACCGATTCCGGGGAGCTGCGAAAGCTCGGCCGTCAGCCGGCTGAGTGGTGCCGGGCCCTCGCTCATCGACCCTCTAGAGCCCGGGCATGCCCGGCATGTTCGGCATCTGGGGCATCTTCGACTCGGCCAGCTTCTGAGCCGAACGGATCGCCTCGTTGACGGCCGCCTGGACCATCTCGGCCAGCATCTCGACATCCTCGGGATCGACCGCGTCGGGGTCGATGACGACGTCGCGGATCTCGAGGTCACCGGAGATCTTCACCTTGACCATGCCACCGCCGGCGCTCGCCTCGACCTCTTCGTCCTTGAGCGACTCCTGGGCCTCGAGCATCTGACTCTGCATCTGCTGCGCCTGCTTGAGCAGCGCGTTCATGTCCATGCCTCCGGGCATGCCGCCCATTCCCTTGCGTGCCATCAGATGACCTCCTCTGCGTTGAATTCGGTTTTGACCCGAGCGACCAGTTCCTCTTCGGTCATGGCGGGCGTGGCGGGGCCGGCCGCCGGGGCCGGTCCGCCGTCCAGTGTGGTGAAGCTGACCTCGACCCGCTCGCCGGTGACGGCCAGGATGGCCTCGACCAGTTTCTGGCGGCGTTCGGGCTTCTCGGCGTTGCGACGGTTGAAAGCCGCGTCGGCCGCGAAGCCGACCTCGATCCGGCTCTCGCCCGAAGCTACGGGACGGGTGCCTTCGAAGTAGGAAGAGACGGGGCCGGGCGCGGCGGCCCTCAGGGAGTCGAGCACGGCGGGCCAGATCTGGGCCAGGCGGTCGAGGTCGAGCGGGCCGTCGGCCGGTGCGGCTGCCCCCTGCCCGGAGGGCTTGGCTTGTGCGATCGTCGGTGGTACCCCCTCCTCGGCAAGCTCGTCGGGTCCACCACCGACACTCGCTGCGACCGTGGGACTCGGTTCGGATCCGGTGGCAGAGCTGGGGGGAGCTGGCGCGGGAGCTGCAGGGGACGATTCAACCGCTTGTGAAGGGGCGGGAGCTGCCGGAGGCGGCTCGACTGCTTGTGGAGATCTGGGGGCCGGTATGGCTCCGGGTTCTTCGGGGAGGGGTGGTTCTTCGAAGTCGGGAGCGGCGGGTTCCGGGGCGGGTGTCGCTGCGGGAGGTACTTGTGTCGCTGCGGCAGGGGACTGCGGAGCGGATGCCGGGACCTTGGAAGCACCCTTGTCGCCACCGACTGTGGTCGCGGATGGTTCGGGTGTCGCACTCGTAGGCGACGTCCCGCCGGAGACTGTGACACCCGAGCCGTCCGCCTCTACCTCGGGGTCCGGGACGACGGGTGCTTTGGGCGGCGCGGGGGCCGAGGCTGGGGCCGCTGCCGGGGCCGGGGGGCCGGACTGTTCCAGGCGCTCCAGGCGGCGCATCATCCCGTCGGTCGAAGGGTCGAAATCGGGGCGGGCCGCCTTGATCAGGGCGACCTCGACCGCCAGCCGGGCCTCGTCGCCCTCGCGGATGGCTCCGAGAGCGTCGGCAAGCTCGTCGATGGTGCGGATCAGGTTGGCCGGTCCGATCGCGGCGGACTGGGAGCGCAGGCGGCCGCCGTCGCTGGCGGTCACCGCGAACGCTTCGGGGATCTCGCCCGTGGTCTGCGTGACCAGCAGGACCCGCAGGTGACCGAGCAGCTCTCGGGCGAAACGGGCCGGATCCTGGCCGGTCCGAGCGACCTTCTCGACCGCGCCGAGCACTCCGCGCGGATCGGCGGCGATGATCGAATCGACCACCCCGAAGAGGATCTCGGCATCCGCGGCCCCGAGCAGTTCGAGCACGTCGTCGAGGGCGACCTGCTTCCCGGTGTAAGCCACCAGCTGATCGAGGGTGCCGAGCGCGTCGCGGAAGCTGCCGGATGCGGCCCGGGCGACCATCGACACGGCGGGCGGGTCGATCGCGATCGTCTCGGCTACGGCGACCCGGCTGATCACCTCGGAAAGCTGCTCGATCGACGGCCGCTGGAAGTCGAACCGCTGGCACCGGTCGGCGATCGTCGGCATCACCTTGTGGGCCTCGGTCGTGGCGAGGATGAAGACCGTGCTCGGCGGTGGCTCCTCGAGCGTCTTGAGGAAGGCGTTCCACGCCTCCTTGGTCAGCATGTGGGCCTCGTCGAGGATGTAGACCTTCCACCGGCCGGAGGTCGGGGCGAAGGCGACCCGGTCCCGGAGGCTGCGGATGTCGTCGACCGAGCGGTTCGAGGCGGCGTCCATCTCGATCACGTCGACCGAGTTGCCGGCTGCGATCGAACGGCAGGACTCGCATTCGCCGCAGGGCGTGAGGGTCGGGCCGCCGCGCTCACAGTTGAGCGAGGCCGCGAGGATCTTGGCCATGGACGTCTTCCCGGTGCCGCGCGAACCGACGAACAGGTAGGCGTGGTGGACCTTGTCCTGCTCGATCGCGTTCGAAAGGGTCCGGACTACGTGGCGCTGACCGACGACCTGATCGAAGGACCGAGGGCGGTGACGGCGATAGAGGGAGGCGTCTTGGCTCATCGGTGGAGTCGTCCAGTCTAGCCATCGAAGGCGACGGTCCCCGACCGGGCAAGGACGTCCAGACCCGTCAGGCCTGTGCCGCACGACCCGGCCGGGCGGCGTCCCGGCGACGGTGTCGGCCCGTTCGCGAGAGAATGCCCCGATGCCGCGTCCGAGCCGAGTCCGAACCTGGGGGATCCCGCTTGCCTTCGTGGCGGGAATCTCCGCGGTCCTGCTGCTGATCTTCCCGCTGGGCTTCACCAACTACGACACGATCTACTACCTGCTCTGGGGCAAGCAGATCGCGC
>JBEBXB010000055.1:0-10398 GCA_040391885.1 Conexibacter woesei
AAGGGGCGCCTCCGGGCGCCCCTTTTCGTTCACGCACTCAAGCTTTGGGCGGCCGGGCGGGACCCGTTGCCCGCCGGGGGTCAGCCGCGGCGGACGGTGAGGCGGTAGGCGGCGTGCTCGCCGGTCCCGGTCGATCCGGGAGTGACCACGATCCAGATGTCCTTGGCCTTGCGGCGCAAGTTCCGCACGCGGATCCCCTCGGTCTTCGGGAAGGGTCGGTCGGAGGTGACGATCACCTTCCGCTTGGTCTTGGCGAGGGTCTTGGTCGACGGCTTGAGGGCGGTGATCCTGACGTCGCCGTCGAGCTGGACCGCGGTGACGAGAATGCGCTTCTTGGCTGGGATCCGGACCTTGTACACGTCGGCGGGATCCTTGCTTCGCGACACGGTCGCTCGCAGCTTGACCACCCGGCGTCCCTTCGGCTTCCAGAGGTAACGGGCCTTCTTGATGTGTCCGACGCCCTTGAGCAGGGAGATGTCGTCGTTTGGCTCCCGCGGGTCGTTGTAGGGGCGCCGCGCGTTCAGGGAGGCCTCGATGTCGAGCAGTCCTTCGCCGTAGTCGGGATCGCGACCAGGAAGGCCGAGATCGGTCGCCCCCGAGGTGAGGACCCGAGCCACCTGACGGGCCGTCAGATACGGCCTTGCCTGTCGGATCCAAGCCGCGGCGGCGGAGACGATGGGGGCGGAGAAGCTCGTGCCGCTGACACCGCCCCAGGTGTAGACGGCCCTCCGGATCCCCTCACCGTTGAGGGTCGTGTTGACGATGGGGGCGAAGACCTTCACCCCGGGAGCGGTGATGTCGACCCCGGAGTTGCGGGTCGCGAACGCGGCGACCAGGCCGTCTGCATCCACCGCCGAGACGGAGATCACGTGGGGGTCGACGGCCGGGCGCATGGCGCCGTTGCCCGAATCACCCGAGTTCCCCGCCGCCGCCACCGGAAGCACGTTCCGGCTGACCGCGAACTGGGTGGCCAGGTAGTGCGAGTAGCAGAGCGAGGCGGGGATCGTGTAGCTCATGTTGATCACCGAGGCACCGTTCCGAACCGCTTTGACCACCGCGTCGCTGGCGGTGGTGCAGTTGGCCCCGGCGGGGAACTGGCGCATCCGGGCGCCGGGCCATACGCCGCGTATTCCCGCGCCTTCACCGGGTGAGCCGATGATCCCGGCGATCGCCGTTCCGTGGCTGTCGGTTTCGGAATCGACCTTGGTGGCCCCGTAGAGATTCGCCTTGAGGAGGTCGGGATGCTCCGGGTCGACACCCCGCTCGATCAGGCCGATCAGGGGGCTGTTCCCGGTGACGGCCGGCGGGGTCACGTCGTTGGGGCTGACCACCCGGTTCAGCCACCACTGCTCGGTGGCCAGGAGGTCTCCCGGATAGCCAGCCGGGGTGGTCGGAACGTCCGGCTCGGCGTAGACGAGCAGGCCGGATCGGTCCAGGCGTCGGGCGAAATCGGCTGCCTTGCCGCGGGAGATCCGGTAGATCCCGAGACCGGCGACCACCGGGCGGGCGAGATGCCGAGCGGCGATCCGCGCGGTCGCGCGCCCCGGCTGCCCACCGACGATCCACACGGGCGAGGCCAGATCCTCGGCGGTGGCCCCGGAAGTGCTCTTTCCGTCCCGGTCCGCGCCCGAGACGGAGGCCCCTCCGGGCAGGATCAGCGGGACGGTCGGCGTGGATGAGTCCGCCAGGCGCATGTCCGCGAGCGCGATCGAGGCGGTGGCAAAGCTGATCAAGGTCACCGAAACCACCGCGAGGATCAGCAACAGGGCCGGAAAGCCATGGAATGAGTGTCCGGTCGAGCCGGATTCGGCGTGGACTGGTGCCGACGAACCGCCCGTCCGCTCCAGAGCCCCCTTTGAGATCAGCTTCAAACCCATGCCTGTCTGTAACCCGCCATGACGCCCCCAGTACCGGCGGCACCGACAAAAATAATCCATCCGGGGCCGTGACCGCCGTCGCGCGCCAGGCTGGGCACGGGATCTCTAGGCTGGCGCCATGGCCTATCCCGAAGCCGTTCTCTTCGACAATGACGGACTCGTACTAGACACCGAGGCGGTCTGGTCCCGGGGCGAGCAGGAGCTGTTCGCCAGGCGGGGCCGCGAATTCACGATCGACCACAAGCGCAGTTTGGTCGGCTCACCCGCGAAGGTGGCCGGACAGAAGCTCGCCCGGTTCCTCGACGAGCCGGGCCGTGAGACCGAGTTGATCGAGGAGCTCGACGAGATCGTTCTCAGGGAGCTCGAGGGCGGCGTCGACGCCATGGTGGGCGCGCTCGAGCTGGTCGAGCTGCTCCGCATCGCCGGGGTGCCGATCGCCCTCGTCTCCAACTCTCCCCGGAGATTCATCGAGCGATCCCATGACGTGGCCGAGACGGGTATGCCTTTCGACGCGGTCATCTCCGCGCACGAAGTGCCGGAGGCCAAGCCGGCGCCGGACGCGTATCTGGAAGGGTGCCGTCAGCTTGGGGTGGAGCCTTCGAAGCGGGCGGTGGCGGTGGAAGACTCCCCCTCCGGGGTCACCGCGGGGATAGCGGCCGGCCTATTCGTGATCGGGGTTCCCTCGGTGCCCGGCGTGGATCTGCCCCAGGCCGATCTGGTCGTGAGCACCCTCGAGGACGAGGAAGTGCTCCGCGTCCTCGGTATCGAGTCGCGCTAGGTTCCGGCTCGGAATTGCCTACTGGGCGGTGATCCGGAACCGGCGGATCACCCGTTCGGAGACCGCGAGCGCCGTTTCGATCCGGGCCGCTATGGCGGCCTCTTCATCCGGCCCGGGCGTCTCCGCGCCCAGCACCTCGCCCGGGAGGGCGGCTAGGTCCGGCAACAGCTCTTCCAGCCGGTCGAGATCGGCTTCGTGGTCCGGGCCTTCGACCGCGAACTCGAGCTCGACCAGGGTCGCGCGGGAGGCTTCGTGGATCGAAAGGGCGGCGGGAGCGAGTCGTCCCCCGTCGAGGTCGGCCCGGATCCTGGGGATCATGACCTCGCAGGCGAGCAGCGATTGGCGGCCACCGAGGATCGCGGCGATCCGTGGCAGCGGGATGATCCGTTCGAGACGCTCCCGGCGGGGAGAGGCGGTGCCGCCGCGGGCGTCGATCTCGATCGCGTCGAGGAAGCGGCCGCTGTAGACCTGCTCTCCTTCGCCGAAGCCGATCCGCGCGGTCACGACCAGGTCGACCCCGACCGGCTCGCCGACGGGACGGCCGGTGGTCGCTGCGGCCGCCGCCAACGCCCGGTCGAAGGCGGTCATCGCGTCTTCGAGCAGGGCCTGGGTCGTCTCGTCGTCCTCCGCCGCCGCCAGCCAGGCACCGGCTTCGGCTTCGCCGGCGAGGGGTTGGGACGCAAGGACCACGGTGACCACCGTCAGCGGGAGGGACGTCGTCCGTTCGACCGTCTGGATCTTGCGGGGGCGCCGGCGCCTGCGGCGGGCAGGAGGCAGCGCACCCTCGGTCTCGACCACGAGGACTCTCTGCTCGTCGCCCTGCCGATCGAGGTACCGGCCGTCGTCGAGTCGCACCGTTCCGGGCAGCTCGAGCTGGACGAACCCGAAAAGAGAGCCGATGGTCTAGTCGCCCTTGTCCGGCTTGTCCGCCGGCAGCGAGTTTCTGGACGGCGAATCCGGGACTTCCGGATTGCGGATCTGGCCCAGGCGCTTCGTCAGGCGTTCCCACTGGGCCGAACCCAGGGTCGCCTGGATCGAGCCGCCCGGGGTGTCGGAATCACTGGCCGCACGGTAGCCGAGGTGGAGATGATCGTCGTGGTCACCCATGGCGAAGCCGGCAGTCTGCGGGTAGCTGAGCAGGGTGATCACTTCGTCCGGGGCCATGATCCCCTGGAGCGAGAGCAGCTCGCGGGCGACCTTGTCGGTCAGTGACCCGGGACCCTGAGTCGCGGAGCTGACGATCTCGCCGTTGATCGCGGCGATGTCGGCGGCGGAGGCGCGGCTGTGGTTGGAGATGTTGCCCGAGGTGGTGATCGAGACCTCGCGTCCGCAGTACATGGACGTGATCAGCAGGTCGTAGCCCTTCTCGCTGAGGAAGGCGAGGGCGGCCAGAAGGCGACGATCGATCGTTCCACCGGCGACGTACTGGCGGTCACAGTCGCCCATCTTGATGTTCTCGTCCCCGAGGACGCGACGCTGGAGGGCCGGCTTGGAGAGCAGCAGGACACCGCCGACGCCGAGTCGCTCGGCAAACCGGTTGCCGCCCTTGGCGTTGTAGATGTTGGTCTCGGCGAGGAGACGCCATCCGTCGAGGAAGGGCTTCGGGTCGATCTTCGGGGTGTCTTCGCCGCCGGGCCGGATCGAGAAGTCGATCGAGGAGCTCGAGCCGGTCTCGGCGAGGCGCCCGAGGATCGTGCCGGCGATGACTCGCGAGCCCTTCTTCAGCGGGTGAAGCTGAGCGGTGTCCTCGTCGAAGCGGTAGATCCCGGAGCGGCTGCCGTCGTAGATCACGTAGTCGCCCGGGAGGCCTTCGACGCCGGCCGAGGAGGAAGAGGCGTTACGCGAGTTGTCCTTCGACTGGCCGTCGACGCCGGACCGCTTCTGGTTCTGCGGACGAAGCGGGTTGGCGTAGACACGGCCGCGGGCGTTCTCCGTGTTGCGGCTGATCTCTTCCGTCCCGCCGGTCTGCGACAGCTCGCTCTGCTTGGAGCGGCGGTCCTCGGCCGCGGCCACCGGTGAAGAGTCGCCGGAAGCGGGGGAGTCGCCGGACCCGGCATCGGCCGAGTTCGCGGCCTCGGCGGCGCGGGCCGCGGTGTCGGGATCGACCAGCACTTCGGAGATGTCGTCGCCCGAAGGCTCACCCTTGACCTTAGAGTCAGAGTCGCCGCCGGAGCCGACCGGCGCCCGGGGGTCGTCCGTGGCCTTGGCCGAACCCATCTCGTCGGCGGCCTCGAGGGCGTGATCGTCGTGCTCCGCGACGGGGTCTGACCCGGTGGCGGATGCGGAGTTCTTCTCGCGCGGCACGGGGTGGACCTGCGCGACCGAGCCGAGGCGGGCGTAGGAGTACCGGTTCCCGTAGGCGTCGGTGACGGTCACCGTGCCGGCGTTGGGGTCGATGTCGGTGACCAGCCCGTCGTTGACCGCGATCACCGGCGCGCCCGCGGCGGCCGTGATCTCGACGGAGTTGCGGTCCGCGGAGGAATTGACGTCCTGCGAGGCGAGGCCGTCGCGCTTGGCCCGATCGGTGGACAGCTGGCCTTCGTAAGTAGCCTCGGCGGCGACCGGGAAGCGGGCGCCTTCGGTCAGGCCGGTCAGGGCGCTGATCATCTCCGTCGGGATCTCGCCGTAGGCCGCGGCGTGCTCGAGGATGTCGTTCACGTACCAGTCGGCGTGGTTATAGGCGAAGATCGCCTTGCGGGGATCTTCGGCGTAACCGGCGATCTTCAGGTAGCTGGCAGCGGCGCAGATGGCGTCCACCGGGTTGTACGGATCCTTGAGGCCGTCACCGTTCGCGTCGACGCCGAACATCTTCCAGGAGGAGTCGAGGAACTGCATCCAGCCCATGGCGCCGGCGTAAGAGGTGGAGAGGTTGGTTCCGAAGGCGGTCTCGATCCGGTTGATCGCCGCCAGCACGGTCCACGGAATGCCGTACTCGGTGCCGCAGGCCTGGTAGATCGGAAGCAGGAACGGCGGGATCTCGAACCGGTTGATCAGGAAGTTCGGGACGGAAAGGGGGCTGACTTTAAGGGGGTCGGTGCTGGGTGTCTCGCCATCGTTGTCCGGTGAGACACCGCCGGTGTCGCTGCCGCCCTTCTTGACGAAGTCGGGCTCGCTGTCGGCCGGGACGACGTCGCTGGGACCGGTGTTGCCCCCGGGCTTGGGAGCGGGCTTGACGCCCCCCGAATCACCCTTCGCGGGGCGGTTCTTATCGGGGGTGGGGGCCACCGGGGGTGTGGCGGGTGTGTCGGCGGGAGGGGTGGCCTGATCCGAGGCGGGCTCGGTGGACGTCGCCGAGACTGTGGCTCGTCCCGGGGCAGGGGGACCGGCGGGGTCGTCCGCCGCGGCCGCGATCCCGCTCGTCATGCCGAAAAGTGCCACGACGAAAACAACCGCAGCGAGAGCGGTCCGGTGAACGTGGTGTGTTGACGTCAAGCGGTGTGCCACCTGTGAGTTCCCAACTAAACCAGACGCGGCCGACGCTCCTCCGGGCTCGGCCAGATCAAGAAGGTATCGCAGAAAGAGTTCTGCGGGCTTGGACCGCATCCTTCTGCGGGCGTAGGATCAGATCCATGTCAGAGGAACCAGAGGGCATCAGGGATCGGGTCCAGTCAAAGGGGGAGCGGGCCGCGGCCGACCTTGCTCACGCGGTGATCGGCAGTCCGGCCTTCGGCCAGGCGGTTTCGGCCGCGGTCTCGGCGAAGGAAAAAGCGGCCGAGGCACAGCGGGCGGCGATGGGGGCGCTCAACGTCTCGTCTCAGGACGAGGCCGACCGTCTCGAAAGGCGGATCAGGGTCCTCTCCGACCGTCTCGAGGAGACAGAGGACCGGCTCGACCGTGCCTTCGACGAGATCCGCAGCCTCCGGTCCGAACTGAAGCGTCAGTATAAACCTGAAGTAGAGGGTTAGGCAGGCGGTTCGAGGCGGTCTCGGACCTCCCGGGCGAGCGGGCGGAACCGCTCCTCGAGGCCGGGCTCGTCCAGGCGCTCACCTCGGTCGTCCTCGGCCACCACCAGAAGTGTGGAGGCAGCCACTCCGAGACGCCCGGCCAGGGCCAGGATGGCTGCCGTCTGCAGGTCACGGGCATCCACCGTGTCGCGAAGCCCGCCGCGGGTCCCGCTGTCGTGACGGGCGACGAGATCGTGACTGGCGACCACCGCGGGGAGGCCGAGACCTTCCAAGAGCCGGTTGAGCCCCGGGTCGGGCAGCGCGGTAGGGGCATCGCCCGCGGACGTCGGCGGGGAGTCCGCCGCCAGAATGGACCGCGACGCCCCGTCGCGAGCCAGGGCCGAGCTCACCAACAGCACAGTGCCGCAGTCGTGAACCGAGGAAAGGCAGGTGCCGAGCCGAATCAGTCTGGTCGCGCCCATCTCCACCAGATCACCGACCACCGGGACGGCGGAGGGTCCGCCCGAACCGGTGGCCTGCACGGCCAGCGGTCGTCCGGACGGGGTCTCTCCCGTGTAGCCCCAAAGCCCGCGAGCTTGGTGGCTCATCCGCGGCTGGACGGTCAGCTCCTGAGCGAGCGCGAACGCCCGACGGGGATCTCCGACCAGGATCACGTCCCCTCGGATCGGTTCGAGGGGTTTCATAGTCACGGGCATTGGGCATAAACTAGCCGTATGTCAGACAGTGGAGAAAAGGCGGGTGGCCGGGGTGTTCCTGACGGATTGCGGGACGCGATCGAAGGTGCTTTCGCCGCGACCGAGCGCACCCGAGGGCGGGCCCAGGACCTGACCGGGAAGACCCGTGACCGGGCCCAGGGCCTGGTCGACGAGGTCGCCAAACGAGGCCAGGGGGCTCGAGGGACGCTCGAGGGCCTGCGACTCGTAAGCCGCGACGAACTCCGGCAGGTGGAGGAACAGGTGGAGCTGCTTTCCGCACGGGTGGCCGAATTGGAGCAAAAGTCCAAGTCTGAACCTGACGGTTAGACATGGCCGGAAAGCGCGTCGTCATAGCCGGGGTCGCGACACGGTGGGGGACCGACCTGGCTCGTGCGCTGGCGCGCCGATCCGAGGTCGGCGAGATCTTCGGAATCGACTCGACCCCGCCCGATGCGGATCTCGGCCGCACCGAATTCGTCGAGGCCGACATCCGCAACCCGGTGATCTCCCGGATCCTGCCCGGGCTCGAGCCGGACGTCGTCATCCACTGCGGGATCCTGTGGTACCCCGACAAGGACCGTCCGTCGAGGGCGCTTCACGACATCAACGTGATCGGCACCCTGCAGCTGCTCGCCGCCTGCGAGAAGACGCCCTCGCTGAAGGCATTGGTCGGACGCGGGTCTGCGGCGATCTACGGATCCGCCCCCGGCGCTCCCTGCTTCTTCACCGAGGACATGTCCCGGCACAATCCTCTGCGGACCCGCTTCCAGCGCGACATCGGTGAGCTCGAGGGATATTTCGACAATTTCGCCCGCCGCCGCCCCGAGGTCACGTGCTGCATGCTGCGGTTCCAGGTCGAGGTCGGCCCGGGCCTGGACGACCCGTTCACGAGATACCTCGGCCTGCCGGTGGTGCCGACCCTGATGGGGTTCGACCCCCGCCTCCAGCTTCTCCACCCGGCGGATGCGACCGGCGCCCTCGCCGCGGCTACCCTCAACCCCGTCCGCGGCGCGGTGAACGTCGCGCCCGACGGGGCCATCTCCCTGAGCCGGCTCCTGAGGTTGACCGGCAAGACCTCGATCGGGCTGCCACCGCTGCTGGCGGGGCAGGCGTTCAAGCGGATCGGGCGGCAGCTCGCCGCCGCCGACATGTACAGGGACGCCGAGCTGCTGATCCGTTACGGCCGCGGCTGCGACAACCGACGGCTCCGTGAGGAGGTCGGCTACGAGCTCGCCTTCGATGTGGAGGGGGCTGTTCGTGATTTCGCCTCCAAGTCCTCCGGCGTCCAGCGGCTGTTTCCGTCGCCGCATCCCGGTTCCCCCGTGAGGGCCAAGTCCCCCGTGAGGGCCCAGTCGTGAAGGTCAGTTCGTGAACGGGGACCGGTCGACACAGCTGTCGGAGAGTGCGGTCGAGGGACTGGCAGGCGCGGCCCTCCAGTGGACCGAGCTTCTCCAGCGAAGCTCGGAGCAGCTGCTGCGTCGAGCCGCCGGCGAATACCACGAGGACGAGTGGGGTTTCGACGAGGAGTTCGCCGAGGCGGTCTTTCCCGTCTTCGAATTCCTCTACAGGGTGTGGTGGAGGGTGAAGGTGTCCGGGGTAACCAACGTTCCCGGCCACGGACGGGCCCTGCTGGTCAGCAACCATGCGGGCTCGATCCTCCCGTTCGACGCGGTCATGATCGCGACCGCGATCCAGAAGGAGCACCCGCTGCCGCGGTGGGCCAAGGCGATGGTCCTCAACTGGGCCTTCGACCTGCCGTTCGTCAGCTACGTGATGAGGCGGATCGGGGGCATCCCGGCAAATCCGGCGAACCTGACCCGACTGCTCGAGCAGGATCACCCGGTGATGGTCTTCCCCGAGGGCGCCAAGGGGTTCGGCAAGCCCTTCTCGGAGCGGTATCGCCTGCAGCGATTCGGCCGGGGCGGATTCGTCGAGGTGGCGCTGGAGACCGGCGCCCCGATCGTCCCAGTGGCGGTGGTGGGCTCGGAGGAGATCTATCCCAAGCTTGGCGAGTCGCCTTTGCTGGCCCGGGCCGTCGGGGCTCCGTACGTCCCGGTGACCCCGACCTTCCCGTTGCTGGGGCCGCTCGGTCTGCTGCCCCTGCCGTCTCGCTGGCGGATCGAGTTCCTCGAGCCGATCGACCTCTCCGGCTACGGCCCCGGATCGAGCGAGGATCGTTCGCTTGTCTTCGACATCTCCGAACAGGTAAGGGACACGATCCAGGACGCTCTATATAAAGGGTTGGTCGAGCGGGGGCCTGCCTTCCTCTGACCCCGGGGCCGGTCCGCCCGACCCGGGGAAAGGGCAGGAGGACCGGTAGCGATATCTCCGAGCGTGGGGATGCGGATTAAGTTAGGGTGACCTAAGTATTTGGCCGGCAAGCCGGTCTCGTCCGATTCGTCCACCGAAGGGAATCTCCACCCGATGAAGCTCTCGCTCAAAGCTCTCGCCCTGCCGGCAGTGGCAGCCGTGCTCCTGGTTGGCTGCGGCAGTGACGACACCGATCCCGGAAATGACGCGCCCGACACGGGGCTCACCGCCGTCAAGTCCTACATGACCGATCACAGCGCGGACCTCTCCGCCGAGGCAGCCAAGGTCAAGACGGCCGCCGACACCTACTACGGCCTCGCCGAGTCCAACGACTTCGACTACGCGAAGCTCCTGAAGAATGACTGCAATGCGGTCGACGCGGCCCTGACCGACGCCCGCAACGCCTTCATCAAGGCGAACCCGGCCTACGAGGAGATGGAAGGCATCGTCGCCGGCATCCCGCGGACCGCGCAGTACGACACCGACATTGACGCCGGGTCCGACGCCTCCGATCCGGAGAGCGCCGTTTCCTTCAACCTGAAGCTGGCGGATGGCACCGTCATGAAGCAGCCGGGCAACCTCTTCTTCCTGCTCGAGACCTCCCTCTACGGGACCAACGATGACCTCGTCGTCAAGGGTGTGAAGCCGGATGTGAACTGCGACGGCAAGGTCGAGTTCGGCGAAGGCCTCCCCGATGCCGCGATCTTCAAGGCGAGCGCCGACGAGTTCAACCGCCAGGCCAAGGATCTCGATGCCGATGCCCAGGAGATCGTGGTCTCCGACTCCGACGCCTTCACCGCGATCACGGTCATGACCCCGACCATGAGCGAGTA
>JBEBXB010000056.1:0-10294 GCA_040391885.1 Conexibacter woesei
TCGCTCACGACCGAGTCCCACCCGCCGAACTCCTCGATGGTGAAGAGGCCGGACGGCACCGGGAACTTCTCCTTGTCGAGGAGATCTGGGTTGACCGAACGGTAGCCCTGCTCCTGCCAGATCTGCTGGCCTTCATCGCTCCAGAGGAAGTCGAGGAAGTCGGTGGCGCTCTGCGCGGAGCCTTCGATTACCGCGGCCGGCTGTTCGATCAGGATGGTCGAATCGGGAACGACGTAGTCGACGTCCTCGCCGGCGAGCTGGGCGGCGATCGCTTCGTTCTCGTACGAGAGGAGGACGTCACCGGCTCCGCCGAGGAATGCCTGCAGCGCGACCCGGGCGCTTTCCGACTGGGTCGGTGTCTTCGAGAGGATGGTCTTCACATCGTCGAGGGCTTCCTTCTTGGACTTGCCCGCATTCAGGGCCGCGCCGTAGACCGCCATGATGTTCCAGCGGGCGCCGCCGGAGGTGAACGGGTTCGGGGTGACCACTTCGATGTCGGGGTTGTCGACGATGTCTTCGAAGTTCTTGATCTTTTCCGGGTTGCCGGGGCGAACCACGATCGAGACCACCGAGTTGGTGACGATGCCCTTGTACTTGTTGTCCCGCCAGTTGGCCGCAACCTGGCCGGAGTCGACCAGACGGGTCACGTCGGTCTCCAGCGCGTAGTTGACGAAATCGGCGGGCTGGCCGGACTCAACCGCTCGGCTCTGGTCCCCCGAGGCGCCGAAGGAGTTGCTGAAGCTGATGCCGGAACCGGCTTCGGTATCGGTGAAAGCAGGCTCCAGGTGCTTCTCGTAAGCCTGTTGCGGGGTGGAGTAGGCGACGAGGTCAACCGTCTCGCCACTGCCTTCGCTGCTGCCGCCGCATCCGGCGATCACGGCGCCGAAGGCGAGCAGGGCTAGCAAGAGAACCGCTTGGATGCCGCGCCTTGTACTGCTGGACGTTGTGAGACTCATGGGCATGTATTCCTTGTCGATGTATTTAGTTTCTTGACAGACAAACTCGATAATGAGGCGGGCAAAGTATCACGATCCGCGGATGCTTGTCGAGTCAACAGGTGGGAAAGATCGATTTCCCAGGTCGAATCACCCCAAAGGCGATCCGGGAAGCGGCAATTTCGCCGTCCCGTGGGCCACTCTCCGAATCCGGCCTGGCAAGCCGAAAACGATTCCCACTCCGGCCGAGTCGTCCGATCGTTCCGGGTCCGTCGGCGGGGAGTGTCATTCTGGAACGGATGAATTCGCTCGACAATCCCGAACCCGCCGGGGGTGTTTCGGCCGGGTCGGCCCCGGCCGGGCCGGCTCCGACCCCGGTGGGGGAGTACGCCGCGCGTCTCGTCCAGGAGCTGCGACGGCTGCCGCGAGTGACCATCGCCGGGGAGCTGACCGACGTTCGCAACAGCCGGGTCCAGGTGTACTTCCAGTTGCGGGACGAGCGGGGCGGCGTACCCTGCACGATGTGGCGCGACGCCTTCGAGCGCCTCGATCTGCCGCCCGAGGCGTTGCGCGACGGGGCTCAGGTGATCGCCACCGGCGGCCCGGATTACTACGTCGGGGGCCGGCATGCCTCACCCTCGTTCAGCTTCCGGGTCACCGAGCTGCGCCCGGCAGGGGAGGGGGATCTCCTCGCCCGGCTGGCCGCTCTCCGCAAGCAGTTCGCGTCCGAGGGGCTGCTCGAACCCCAGAAGCTCTTGCCCCGCCCGGCGCTGCCGCGTCGCATCGGCGTGATCACAGCCGAGGGAGGTGCCGCCCGGCAAGATCTTCTGGTCGGGCTCGAACGCCGCGGCTGGCAGGGAGAGATCGTGTGGGGGTTCGCCCCGGTCCAGGACCGCAAGGCGGCCCCGGCGATCACCCGCACGCTCGGCGAGATGGCGGCCTTCGGCGAGGTCGAGGCGATCGTGGTCTGCCGGGGCGGGGGCAGCCTGACCGACCTCTGGGCCTTCTGCGACGAGTCGCTCTGCCGAACCGTCGCGCTGCTTTCGGTGCCGGTCATCTCGGCCGTCGGGCATGAACGGGACGTGACCCTGCTCGACGATGTCGCCGCAGTGCGCTGCTCGACCCCGACCCATGCGGCCGAAGCGGCGATCCGCGTCGACTGTGGGCGCGAAAGGGTCGAGATCCACCGGCGGGCTGCCGTGATCGGCCGGACTGGGCGCAACGCCGTCCGTGATCGCGTGGCCCCGCTGGCCTCCCTGGCTGCCGGGCCGGGCCGGGCGATCCGTCATCAGCGTCAGATCCTCAACCAGAAGATCCGTGAGATCCGGGCTTCGGCAGACCGGGGGCTGGCCCAGCGCGCCGGGGCGATCGAATCGGCTGGCAACCGGCACCTGATCCGCGTCGCCAGCCGCGCCGCCCGCGTGGTGGACGCGGCCGCCGCCCGGAACGCCATCCTCCCCGGACGGCTAGGCGCGGTGGCCGAGCGGGCAGTGAGGGACGGTCACGAACGGGTCTCCGCCGGGCAGGTGGCGCTTCGGGCCCACGACCCGCAGCGCACGCTGGAACGGGGCTACGCCCGGGTGGAGGACCGGGCCGGCGAGCCGGTCGTGGATCCCGCCGGGGCCCGGCGGGCCGTGGACGTGAGAATCCGCTTCGCCGAAGGCCCGGTGGATGCCCGCGTCGGTCCGCCCGCCCGACCACGGAGCGCGCGCCGGAAGGGCGTCGGGCCCGAAGGGGAGAATGAGTTCGAGCAGATCAGACTGGAAGGGATCGACAGCGATGAGTGACGAAAGCAGCGAACAGAGTCAGGCGGAGGCACCGGGCAGCGAGCCCTCGGGGGCCGAGGCTCCCGGGGTCGATACCTACGAGGCCGCCACCGCCCGGCTCGACGAGATCATCGGGCGCCTCGACTCCGGTGACGCCCAGCTCCGCGAGACCTTGGATCTATGCGCCGAGGCCAAACGTCTGATCGAGTACTGCGCCGGTGAGCTCGCCGCCGTGGACCAAGGGCTCAAGGAACTCCGGCTGGACGAGCTGGCTCAGTCGCTGAGTCGTGATCAGGCGACGGAGAACCTTCCCTAGACAGCTGTCGGTCGAGCACGGCGCATGCCCAGCAGTGGCCGCAGGGCATCCGCTTCGACCCCGGCTCTCCGAAGAAGCGCCCGGCGGTGATGTCCTCGAGCGAGGCGTCGAGCTCGAGCTCCGCCCGATCGAGGTCTTGTCGATCCAGCGTTTCGAGCACCGGTTCATCGGGACGATCCAGGAAGACGAAGGCCGTCTCCACCGCATCGAGGTCGCGGGAGCGGGCGACCGCGAGGGCGTAGAGGTTGCGCTGCTGGAGGTAGTCGCCCATCTTGTCGGCGGGGGTCGCGTCGTTCAGCCGGTTCGTCTTGTAGTCGAGGATGAGCGGGACCGGGCCGTCGAGGATCAAGTCGGCGAAGCCGCGAACGGTGACGCTGCCGATCCGAATCAGGAGCGGCTGCTCGAAGCGGGCACGGCCGCTCCGGACGCGGAGCCCCAGGTCGGACCGGAGGAAGCCGTCGATCATCCCCCTGGCGAGGTCCAGGTCCGCTCCCGGGTCTGCTCCTCTCTGCCGGAGCGCCGCGGCGATCGACTCGTCGCGCGGCTCGGGCCATCTCGACTTGCCGAGTGACTCCAGAACGTCATGCACCGCCGAACCGAATGCGGTGGCCCGGTCGCGCTTGATCAACGACTGGACGGCGGGATCCCCCTCGGGGGCGCGAGCTCCCCGGTCGGTGGGCTCTTCGAGGCGAAGCACCCGCTTGGCGAAGAAGCGTGCGGGGCACTCTTCGAACTCGTTCAGGGCCGTGAACGAGAGCGGAACGTTGGGGAAGACCTTCGCCGGCGGACGGTGAATCGGCGGTGTCCCGAACCGCACGGTCTGTGCCTCCTCGAGCGGCGCCGCCTCGCCCCGCAGCATCTCGGCGCTCTCCTCGGACGCGATATTGGCGACGACCGAGATCTCGGCGTCCGGCTCCGCCCCGCCGGGAACGGCCTCCGGCCACTCCTCCGGTTTCTCGGGGTCCAGGCCGAACCCCACCGCGAACCGGGAGATCATCGAGAGCGAGTCAGAGATCCTCTTGGGTTCCTTCGCGGGCAGGACCCCGCTCACGATCAGGTGCTCTTCAGCCCGGGTGACAGCGACATGGAAGAGACGCAGCTCCTCGTCCTCGGCCGCGAGCTTGCCAGCTTCGGCCAGCTCGGCCCAGTCGTACAGGTCGATCTTGGCCCCGTCGATTCGCGGCAGGCGCAGACCGACCGAGAAATCGAGCGGGTCACCGGTCGGCTTCGGCCTGCCGAGACGGATCGGCAGGCTGTGGCGGCTGGCGTTCTGGCGACCGCAGTCCGGGATGCAGGCGACCTTGAACTCCAGACCCTTGGCGGCATGGACGGTCATGATCCGGATCACGTCGCTCTCCTCTTCCTGCGTGGCGACGGACGATTCGGTGTCCAGGTCGGCGCTCAAGGTGACCCAGTCGAGGAAGCCGCGCAGATCGCGGCCTTCCGCCAGTTCGAAATCGTGGGCCAACGACGAGACCCGGCGGATGTTCGCCATCCCGTTCCGGGAAGGGTCTCGAATCAGGTTGGCGAGGTCGTAGCCGGTGGCCGTGATCGCTTCGTCGACCAGGGCGTCGAGGGGAATCGATCCGGACAGTGACCTCAGGCGGTCGATCGTCGCGACGAAATCGATGATCGCATGCCTGTCCCCCTGGGGGATCTCCTCCAGCCATTCGGCCGATCCGCCCTCGGGGATCGAATCGCCGGCGGCGGCTCTCACGGCGGGCCAAAGGGGGCTGTACTCCGGCGCCGCTCGTCTCAGTACCCAGAGGGCGTTCGAGCTGACCCCGCAGGCCGGGGAGGTGAGTGCTCCGAGCAGCGCCTCGTCCTCCAGCGGGTTGGCCACCACCGAGAGGAGAGATCGCAGGTCGACCGCCTCCCTCGACTTCCAGAAGCCACGCCCGCCCGTGAGGTAGGGAGAGAGGCCGACCGACTTGAGTGCGTTGACGTACAGGTCAGAGCGGGTCTTGGCGCGCAGCAGGATGGCGATCTCCCCCTGCCTGGCGACACCGGCGTCCACCATCCCCCGCAGGTGATGGGCGACGCGGAGAGCCTCCGCTTCGTTGAAGTGGTCCTGGTCCTTGCCGACCTCCGCTTCGGGCGGAACGCCGGGGGCGAGCTCACCGAGGTCCAGTGGCTTCCAACCGTCGTGGCCGGTGAGGATCGCGGTGGCGGAGGAGCTCGTGCCGGGCCCGGTGAGGCCGACGGTCAGCTCCGAGAACTCATGCCGGGACCCCGCGCCGTCGCGTTTGCTCGTGACCTGTTCGTCCAGGGTGAGGCCGATCTCGTTGATCGCCGCGATCACCTCGGGCTGCGAGCGGAAGTTGTCGGAGAGCCGGTACTTCTTCACGCCCGGGGCGCTCCGGCGCTGCCGGAAGAGCTCGACGTCGGCATGCCGGAAACCGTAGATCGACTGCATCTCGTCCCCGACCGTCATCAAGGTCGTCCCTTCGCCCCTGAGCGCGGTGACCAGATCCAGTTGAAGCTGGTTCGTGTCCTGGAACTCGTCGACCATGATCTCCCGGAAACGGTCGCGATACGCATCACGGATCCGGTGATTCCCCTGGAGCAGGCGCAACGTCATCAGCTGGAGGTCTTCGTAGTCGAGAACCGAACGGCGCGCCTTCAGTTCGGTGAACCGGTCTCCGAACAGTTCGAGCAGACGGCCGATCCCGCGACGCGCGAAATCGCCTTCCTCGTAGGCCGCCAGGGCCGCCACCGTCTCCGTCAGGACCTCGCAGAACTCGACGCAGTCCTCGAGCGAAGACGCGAAGTGGAGTGGCGCGAGGTCCGAACAGGTGATCTCCGGTCCGTCAACCTGGTGAAGCAGCCGTTCCAGGTCCGCGACGCGGGGCTTGTGGGACCAGTGGAGCTTCTTGACTTCGGTGATCGCCGAGACGTTTCGCCGTAGGTATTCGATGTTCTCCGACGGGTATTCGGTGTCGGTGAAGTCCGGAAGCCTCGGCCGGTCGATCCCGCGGGAGCGGAGCTCGTCGAAGGTGGCGAGCGTCGTCTCGCGGAGCGCCCGTTCCGTGAACAGGCCGATCATCGCTTCCCGTCTGCCCCCGGTTCGATCCTCGCGCTGGAACTCGGCCAGGGCGTCACCGAATGCCTGGCTCCTGACCGTCTCGGCGGTCACGTCATCGATGACGGTGAAGCCGGGATCGACCCCCGCCTCGACCGGGTAGGCCTTGAGGATCCGGCTGCATATCGCGTGGAAGGTGCCGACCCAGGCGGAACTCATCGAGAACGCCTGCGGATTGGTCTCGCCACGTTCCTCGGCGAGTCTGCGGCGGGCCGTCCGGACCTTGTCGCGGAGCTCGCCGGCCGCCTTGTCGGTGAAGGTGAAGGCCAGGATCTCCCGCGGTTCGTAGTCGCATTCCGCGAGCAGGCGGATGTACCGATTCACGGTCGTGGTCGTCTTTCCCGAACCGGCCCCGGCCTCGACCAGGATGTCGCGGTCGTCGCTTTCGATCACCGCGAGCTGCTGTGAGGTCGGCTTCATCGGGCGCCCGCCCCCACGGGTTCGTCTTCGGCGCTCCCGGGCCGGTCCGGCACCGCGGGATGATCGAAGTGGTCCGGGCAGGTCGACGGGTCGTGCTCGAGGATTCCCTTCATCAAACCGATTACCGCCTCGTCCGCCATCGACAGGCCCTGCGAGATGAACTCGTCGAGATCCTCGAGCTTGTCCTCCTTCGAGACACCCCGGTCCTTCATCTCCTCGAACACGTCGGCGGCGTAGGCGCCCCGGCTGGGGTCGCTGCCGGCCCTCAGCGGCACGTAGATGCCCGCCACCGGGGTGGCGCCCCAGATGGTGCGGACAGCATGGAGATAGAGCTGAACCTGAAACTTCCGTTCCTTGCGCGCCTTCTTCTGGCTGGACTTGTCGAGATTGCCGGACTTGTAATCCACGACCACCGCTTCCCGCGGCACCGCGGTGGATGTGACTGGGGAGAAGTCGATCCGGTCGATCTTGCCCTTCAGCGACCAAGAGCCCATGTCGACGGCGGGAATCTCGGAGTCCCGGGTCCCGATCTTCGCTTCGAGCTCGCCCGGCAGATGACGCGGATCCTGCCAACTCGACTCGCGGCGAAGATGGGCGGAGATCAGCTGGGTAGCCCGGCTCCTCAGCGCCGCGTGGCTCACCGAGTCGCCGCCCAGGCCGATCCGGTGAGAACGCGCGTGGCGGTCGACCGCAGCAGGGACTTCGTCCAGCCAGGCTTCCAGTGACTCCGGGCGGGGGATCTCCCCCGGATGTGCCAGGTACAGATCCTCGAGGGTCTCGTGGAGGAGCGTTCCCATCGTCAGGTAATCGGGGTCCGGCTCGAACGGCTGTGGGCTCAGCTGACGTTCGATGAACCAGCGATACGGACAGCCGGCGTATGCCTCGATCTCGGTCGCGCCGAAAACCGCCGCCTCGCCCAGGGCGGCGAGGATCGGCTCCAGCGTGAGCGACCCCAGCCGCCGGGTCCTTCGCTCGACCAGCTCGGCGGTCTCCAGGCGCGAGATGAGCGAATCGGCGAGGTGGGCCTCCAGATCGGATCGAACCAGCGCCGAAGCTCGATCCGCCTCGATCGAAGCCAGGCTCCTGGCTAGCTCGTCGAGGCTCGGGGCATCCGCCGGATGGAAGGTGATCTCGCTGCCGTTCCGTCCACCCCGGTTGACGATCGGGACGTCGTTCTCGTCCTTCGCGAACAGTTCCTCGACCGCCCCGATCAGGGGCGAGGGATGCTCCGCCTTGCCGGTCTCGTCCGAGTTCCGGCAGGAAAGCCACAGTCGCCTGGTCGGAACCGTGATGGTCGAATAGAACAGATACCGCTGCTGGACTTCGGGGTCGCGATGCGCGGACATCAAAAGCGCGCTGCGATCCTTCACCGAGAGAAAGGGCCCGGCTCGATCGGTGTCGCTCAGCCCCGATTCCTGAAGCGAAGCGCAGAAGAGGTAATCCATCCGCTTCGCACGCAGGCTGTACGGGCTGGCGATGCGGACCGTGCCGCTCGCGGGGACCGCCCACACCTTGACCGCATCCGACTCGAGCGCACCGACGATACCCGCCGTGCCGCTCTCCGAGCCACGGAACGCGCCGACCTCGCGGCAGGCCCTGGCAATCGCCGAACCGGCCTGTGTCTCGACGATCGTCGACGCGGACGGAACCGCGCTTTCGTCCCCGGCAAGGATCGCCAAGCTGATCAAAGACGCGCCCGCGGCGACGAGCTCGAAAATCGGTTCCCGCACCTTCAGGGCCGACGTGACCTCAGGCCAGAGCGGGGGCGGCGCGCCTTCGAGAGTCCCGGTCAGGAGCTCGACCGCGGCGGCCGCTGAATCGATCCCGTTGATCCTCATCTCCCTTTCGAGAAGATCGACCAGATCCCGGTCGGGGCCCACCGGGCTCCGCAGGAACGCAAGCAGGTCAGAGGCCGAATCGGCGGGTCCGGCGGCCGCGAGCAGATGCAGCAGGGTCCGTCCCGTGACCGTCGATCCCACCCGCGTTTCCGCCTCCAGCGTCACCGGGATCCGAAAGCGCTCCAGCGTGTCCCGGATGATCCGACCGTTCTGCGCCGGCGCCTCGACGGCGATCGCGATCCGATCGGCCGGCACGTCGGCCGCGATCAGCTTCGCGACCTCTGCGGCGATCGCCTCCGCCTCGTTCCTCTGGCCGGTGGACTTCATGACCGTCAGCGCGGCTCCCGCACCGAGCGGACGATCGCCCTCGCGACGAGGACGCATGAACCGCTTCTCTATCTCCAAGAGAAGATCGTCGTGGGGAGGCGTCTCGTCCTCACGCCGGGTGACCTTCACCGAGACGCCGTCCTCCGGGCCGAGGTTGATCAGGTCCGCGACGAGCTGATCGGTCAGGGCGAGCGCGGGGTTGTCCGGTTCGTGGGTGACGGCGACCGTCACCTCGACCCCGACCGCAAACGCCAGGCGCCGGACCATCTCCAGCTGCTGCCGGGTCAGTTCGTCGAAACCGGCGATCAGGACGGGCCGCGATCCCCATACCTCGACCACCCGCTCGACCGCGCGCTGCGCCTCCGCCGGTCCGTCCGTGAGCTGCTCTTCGACAACCAGCAACTCGATGTAGCGCCGGTACACCGCCGTCAGGCGATCGAGATGGCGAAGCTCCGCCAACTCGATCCGCGAGGCGAGAGTCTCGGGATCGACGTTCTCGGCGCGGAAGTCATCGATCAGCTGCAGGACGGAATCGACCAGCCCGGGTTGGTCGGGAAGGCGGGCGGCGACTTCCTTCCATTCGGTGGTGATGGCCTCTCGCATCAGCTGGATGCGCTGGAGCTCCGTCGCGGTGGCCGGACGCCTGTCCTTGTCCAGCTCGAGGACCTCGTCGTAGAGATCCTTGAAGTGCAGGATCTGGCCGCCGACCAGGGCGCCCGTCTCCTCGGTCAGCCGGCGTTCCCAGCCGAAGATGTCGTCGACCCCCGGAACCACGAGGATCGGGCTCTTGGGAAGGAGTTCGAGATACCGGTGTCGAATGACTTCGGTTCGGCCCGAATTCGGAGGTCCTTTGACGATCTTCAACGGCATGAGGCCACTCTAGGGTCTGCCGCGGCGGTCGAAATTCGACTCAAACCATCTGTTCATCCGCAAATTGCGGCTTTCGGATGCCACTTTTCACGTCCTCCGGCGTCTCTATCTTCCTAGTTGACCAAGCCCCCATCCGAAGGACGGTCCTTTTGCCAATGTCTCTCTGTTTCGTCGATCCAGCTGATGCGATTCACGTAATCTCCGACTCGGTCGGTCGTGAGGCTCGTCGGCAGCTGCTCGGCGAGGCCCTGCGTGCATGGGTAGACGAGATTCCCGAGGATGAGCTGGAGGCTCAATACGCCCGTGCGCTGGCCGATCTCGACCAGGACGACCTCTCGCTCCTGGCCGCCTGGCACGGCTCGATGGACCTCGGTCAGCCCGTGCCCAACCGCGACTTCCTGATGGGCGCCTTCGCCTCCCTCGGAGAGCACCGCCGCGAAGCCCTCAAGCTCGCCGCCGGGTTCCGGGGCGAAGAAGTCCTCGAGGACGGCCTCACCGAAGAGCTCGCCCTCGAGACCGTGGTCGGCTGGCTCTCGCCGGAACGCCTCATGGCGCTTGCCGCGGAGGCGATGGAGCTGTACGTATGGGACCGCATCGGGTCGGATAACTGACGTTGCGCCGCACCGCCCGCGGGGCGGGCGGTGCTTGGTGGCTGAAGCTGCCGCGTGGTTCTCGAAAGACCCCGTTGGGGCGTTGGTGGTTTTCACTGGCGCCTCGGGCGGGGTCTTTCTCGTTGGTGG
>JBEBXB010000057.1:0-10228 GCA_040391885.1 Conexibacter woesei
TCTGGTTGGTGAAGAGACAGAGCGTGTTCGCCCGGTTCAGGTTGCCGGCCAGCTTTCGCAGCGCCTGCGACATCAGCCGCGCCTGCAGGCCGACGGTGACGTCGCCCATCTGCCCTTCCAGCTCGGCCCTCGGGGTCAGGGCGGCGACCGAGTCCACCGCGACGACGTCGACCGCGCCGGAGCGGGTCAGGACGTCCACGATCTCGAGTGCCTGCTCGCCGTAGTCGGGCTGAGAGACGAGCAGCTCGTCGGTGTTCACGCCGATCCGACGGGCGTAGATCGGGTCGATCGCATGCTCCGCGTCGACGAACGCACACACACCGCCCCGCTTCTGGGCCTCGGCGATGATGTGGTAGACGAGGGTCGTCTTGCCCGAGGATTCCGGACCGTAGATCTCCACGATCCGGCCTCGCGGAATGCCACCGACGCCAAGGGCGATGTCGAGCGGCAGCGCACCGGTCGAGATCGCCTCGACGTTGACCGAGGACTTGTCCCCCAGCTTCATCAGCAGGCCGGCTCCGAACTGCTTCTCGATCTGGCTCCGGGCCGCATCCAGTGCGGCGGTACGGGCCTTGACTTCCTTGTCGGTCCCCGGCTCCATGTCGTTTGCGCGCTTCACACTCATCAGTTAAACCACCTCACCGCCGCCCGGCGATGGGCGGCCTCGCGTTGTTCGTGCTTACGGATCTCACGCGAACACAAGTTCGTGCCGAAACCATATGACTCCGATCGGACGGAAAACTACTCCCCATCCGATTCACAGCCAGGTTGACAAGAATCCGCTTACGAGTGGGTCACAGGGATGAACCTTCCGCAACAGCAATCATGCGGAAGAAGGACGGGCCGGCCGGGGTCCAGGGGCCCCTCACCCGGCGGAGAGCAGCCAGCGCAGCAGATGCATCGCCACCAACGCGGAACGCTCGCGGACATCCCGTCGACCACCGGGAATCACCGGCGAAGCGGCCTTCATCCGACCGCCCGCGGTGCGGGCATTGAAATGAACCAGGCCGACCGGTTTCTCCTCGCTGCCCCCGTCGGGCCCGGCGATGCCGGTGACCGAGACCGCCACGTCCGCGTCGAACCGGTCCAGCGCCCCGAGCGCCATCGCCTCGGCCACCTCGGCCGAGACCGCCCCGTGTTGGTCGAGCAGCTCCTCGTCCACCCCGAGCAGGTCGCGCTTGGCTTCGTTCGAATAGGAGACGACCCCGCCGGCGAAGTAGGCGGAGGCCCCCGGTACATCGGTGATCCGGGCCGCCAGCAGCCCGGCGCTGCAGGACTCGGCGAGGGCCAGCCTGCGTCCGGAGAGCAGACGGGAGACCATGACGTCCACCGTCGTCCCATCGAGGCTGTAGAGAGTTTCCGAATGGCGTGCCAGCAGCTCGTCCCGGAGCGCCCGTGCGGCCTTTTCGCCGCTCTCCCGATACCGGATGTCCACCTCGACCTCGCCCTTCCTCAGGCAGGTCGTGATCTCCAGCGGTTCGAGCGAAAGACCGTCGCTCTCGATCTGCCGCAGGCTCAGGGCGAGCTCCGACTCCGGCGTCCCGAACATGCGCAGCCGAAGCGCCGACAGCGGCGTCGTGGCGGCCAGCACCTCCCGCACGAGCGGTTCCTCGAGCGCGGCACCCCACATCGGCCGCAGCTCCCGGGGCGGCCCCGGGAGCACCAGGACCAACGGGCCGATGCCGGAGACCGACGGAACCACCAGCCCGGGCGCCGTGCCGATCGGGTCCAACGCGACAGCGCCCCTCGGAACCATCGCCTGCTTGCGATTGGCGGCATCGAGCGCCTTGGCGTCGAAGCGCCCCGATCCCGCCTGCGCGAACCGTTGGAGGATCCTGGCGATCTTCTCCTCCATGACTGGATCCAGCTCCAGGTCCCGGCCGCAGAACTGGGCGACTACTTCGGCCGTCAAATCATCCGCCGTCGGGCCGAGGCCGCCGGTCGTGACGATCAGATCCACCCCCATCCCGGCCATGTGCTCCAGGCCGCGGAGGAGATCGTCGCGGCGATCGGCGACGATCAGGATCTCGACCAGCTCCACTCCGATGCCGGCCAGCTGCTCCGAGAGCCAGGGCCCGTTCTCGTCGCGGATAGTCGCCGTCAGGACCTCGGTCCCGGTGACCAGAATCGCGGCCTTGACCGTCTCCCGAGAGTCCAGAGTCCCTTTGCTCATCGACCGGACAATATCGGTCCGGGACGGGTTCCCAAACCCACCCCGCGGGCGGCGGTCAGGCGATGTCGCCGCGGCCCGGCGCCGGTTCGGCCGGATCCGCCGCGACCGCCGGCGACTCCGCCGTGCCTGCCTCGACCTCCGGCCCGTCCTCTTCCTCGGGCTCCCCGCCCGCACCGAGGACACGGGGCAGATCGGCCGCGGTGATCAGGACCTGGCGGGGCTTCGAGCCTTCGTAACCGGAGATCACCCCTCGTCGCTCCAGCATGTCGATGATTCGGCCGGCCCGCGTGTAACCGACCCGCAGGCGACGCTGGATCATGGAGACCGAAGCGGTTTCGGTGTCGACCACCATCTGGATCGCCTCGTCGAGGAGATCGTCCTGGTCGGGATCGAAATCGGATTCGGAAGCCTCCTCCTTCACCGGTTCCCGTTCGCTCAAGAGCTCCTGCTCGAAGTCCGGCTCGCCCTGCGCGGACCAGTGGTCCGTGATCCGTGCGATCTCGTCCTCGTCCACGAAGGCACCCTGGATGCGGGCCAGCTTCGAGGTGCCCGGGCCACGGAAGAGCATGTCTCCCTGGCCGAGCAGCGACTCCGCGCCGCCCTGGTCGAGGATCACCCGCGAGTCCGTCTGTGACGAGACGGCGAATGCGATTCGCGAGGGGATGTTCACCTTGATCGTTCCGGTGATGATGTCGGTCGACGGGCGCTGGGTGGCCAGCAGCAGATGGATGCCGGTGGCCCGTGATTTCTGGGCGAGCCGGATGATCGAAGATTCGACGTCGGCGGGAGCCACCATCATCAGGTCGGCCAGCTCGTCGATGACGCAGAGGATGTGGGGCAACCGAGGTTCGCCCTCCTTGGCCATGACCGCGTTGTAATCCGCGATGTTGCGGGCCCGGGCCTTCTTCATCAGGCCGTAACGGGTCTCCATCTCGACGATCAGGTTGTTGAGGACATTGGCTGCCAGCTTGGGGTTCGTGACCACCGGGGTCAGGAGATGCGGCACCGCTTCGTAATGGTTCAGCTCGACCTGTTTCGGGTCGACCAGCACCAACCGGACGTCGTTCGGCGTGGAATGCATCAGGATCGAGGAGAGGACCGCGTTGACGCAGCCCGACTTGCCGGAACCGGTCGTGCCCGCGACAAGCACATGCGGCATAGTCGCCAGATCGGCGCTGACCGGCTTGCCGTCGATGCCCTTGCCCAGCCAGGCCATCAGCGGGGACGCCTTGGCCGGCGGGTCGGAATAGATGTCTCCCAGCCGCACCATCTTGCGGCTGGAGTTCGGAACCTCGACCCCCACCGCCTGCTTGCCGGGAATCGGAGCGAGGATGCGGATATCGGTGGAAGCCAGGGCGTATGCGAGGTCGTTGGCGAGCTCGCTCACCTTCTTCACCTTCGTGCCCGGGGCGAGTTGGAGCTCAAAGCGGGAGACATGCGGACCGGTCACGACGCCGACGATCTTCGCCTCGACGCCGAAATGCCCGAGTGTCTCGACGAGCTTCCGGGCGAGCTCCTTCTGCTCGACCGGATCCGGACCGGATCCCTTCTCGCTGCGGTCCAGCACCTTCGGCGAGGGCGTGCTGTAGACGACCTCGTCCTCGGTCATCGTCGCGCCCCGCTTCTGACCCATCGGCGTCAGCTCGAGCTGTTCGGCGTCCTTCGCACCGGCCGCCGGGACCGGGTCGGGACCTGGAACCAGAGGTTCGTCCATCGTCGGATCCCGTTCGAGCTCCACCTCCGGGATCTCGGGGTCGTCGTCCGGCTGGTCGAACTCGCGTTCGAGATCACTAAGTTCTTCGTCGAGGTCGTCGGTGAACGACCCACCGCCGCCATCGCTTCCTTCACCGTCGGCGTCCCACCCATCTGCACGGTCGGTCTCGGGAGCGACCGGGTCGGCAACGGACGATGCCGCCCCGCTGCCGGCGAAGATCTCGATCGGCTCGAGTCGCTCGGTGCGGTCGGAAACGGTCGGTTCGTCGCCCGCTTCCGCCCAGATATCGACCTCGACAGGCGAACGGGCACGTCCGGGCAGGGGGATCTCGTCGGTGGCCTGCGACCGGTCTTCGCCCCCGATGACCACAGTCGGGGCAGCTCCGTCAGCCTCGTTCAGGTCGAGCGATTCATATGCCTCGACGACGTCGCCGGCAGCGGCATCGGATTCCGCTGCCTCGGGGAGGATGCCCTCCCGAGCCAGGCGACGGGTCGCATCCGCGGATGTGACGCCCGCCTTGCGGATTGCGCTGCCGCTGCGGGTGAGGACAGCCGAGATCGTGGTGCCGGTGAGCAAAAGCAACCCGGCGAGGATCGCGAACACAGCGACGAGATGCGCCCCGAAGGGCTGAAGCAAGGTGGCGAGCAGCCAGTACATCGACTCCCCGACCACGCCGCCGTGATCCGGGAACCAGCCGGGATCGAACCAGGCGATGCGATCCGGTCTCGCGCCACCCAGCCCACCGGTTCCGCCCGCGAGCGCGAGGAGCATTCCGGCCGCAAGCAACCCTGCCCCCGCCCGCAACGGACGGGTCGACGGCAGGGATGGCCTGAAGGTGGCGATCGCCCCGGCGGCGAAGAGCGCCGGCGGGACGAGATAGGCCCCGAGCCCGATCACGTACTGAAGACCGTCACTCAATCCCTCGCCGAGCCGGCCGCCGTTCCAACCGAAATACAGGACGAACACGAGGTAGATCCCGACCAGCACGCAGCCCAACCCGATCAGATCGAGTTGACGTTGGGTCAGTGATTCACGCGCGGGGGCTTTCGCCGCCCCGGCCTTTCCTGACTTCGACTTGGCGGCACCCTTGGCAGGACGACGACCGGAGCCTCGCCGCGAAGAACGTACGAACATGTTTTCTGGTTCGGCGGGAAGCGCCCTTTCCCTTCCCCGACTTGCCGGTCCGACGCGGTGACTTAGAATCCCGGCTCATGCATATAGACGGTGACCAGAATGTAGGAAGGATCCTCGTGGTCGAGGATGACGAGGACATCGTCGATGTCCTCCGCCGGACGCTTCGGGCCGAAGGCTACGACGTTCGTGCCGGGTTGGACGGCGGTTCCGCGCTCGAGATCGCATCCGAGTTCATCCCCGACCTGGTCGTGCTGGACCTCGGGTTGCCGGACATGGACGGGCTAGATGTCTGTGCCCGGCTCCGCGAAGGCGGCGATGTGCCGATCCTCATGCTCACCGCCAGGGCCGGAACCGAAGACCGGGTGACGGGGCTGGACAGCGGCGCCGACGACTACCTGGTCAAGCCGTTCGAGCGCTCCGAGTTGCTGGCGCGGATCCGGGCGTTGCTGCGACGGCACCCGCCGCGCGGTTCGGCGCTGCTGACCGCGGGCGACCTCCGTCTCAACCCCGACTCTCAGGAGGCGATGCGGGGAGAACGGGAGATCGAGCTCACGAAACGCGAGTTTGAGCTGCTCGAGTACCTGATGCGCAACCAACGGCTCGTGATCTCACGCGAGCGCCTGCTGGAAGAGGTCTGGGGATATGACCCACTGGATGAGACCAACACGATCGATGTCTTCATCTCCAACCTCCGGCGCAAACTGGAAGAGGGTGGCGAACCACGCATCCTCCACACCAAGCGCGGAGCCGGGTACGTAATCAAGGCTTGACGGTGGCCACGACCAGAGCCACCGGCGCAAAGACCGGCTCCACGACGGGGACCGGCGTCATCGCCCGGATGCGGCGAAACCGGCGGTGGCCCTCCCGCTGGCCGATCAGATGGAAGCTGGCCGCCGTCTCGGCCGGTCTCACCTTCGTGATCCTGGTCGCCTTCGGGGCGATCGTCGGCCAGTTGGCGGCAAACCAGCTCCGGGAGAACTACGTCGCCGACACGGTGTCGAAGGCCCAGGAACTGATCGCGGAGCTGCGGCAGAGCGACGCGACGATCACCCCCGGGTACGCCGGGGCGTCGCCGACCGTCTACGGGATCCTCGGCTCCACCAACGGCGTGGCCGAGCTCATCCTCGCGAACCGGCAGGTGTACCGACTCAAGAACACCCCCAGCCTGGGGCCGTTCTCCTTCAATTCCGGGGTGACCACCTACGACGGCATGCAGGTCGCCACCGTCGCGTTCTTCGATCCCCGCCAGACCGCCGGCCCGGTCGGCTGGATCCGGTACGGCCGATCGATCGACCGGCTGGACGCCTCCATCAACCGGATCTGGCTGTCGATCGTGGCCGGGGTCCTGGGGGCGACCCTCCTGGCGGCGCTCGCCGGGGTGGTGCTTTCCCGCCGCGCGATGCGTCCGATCTCGACGCTGATCTCCACCGCCGGGGAGATCGCCCGGACCCGCGACCCCGAGGTCAACCTCGCCGAGCCCGAGGGCGAGGACGAAGTGGCCGAGCTGACCCGGACGTTCAGCGACATGCTCCACGAGCTGAGCCTCTCGCGCTCGGAGGAGGAACGGCTGCTGCTCCGGCAGCGGGAGTTCGTGGCCGACGCCTCCCATGAGCTGCGCACCCCCCTCACGAGCGTGCTGGCGAACCTCGAGCTACTCGAGGAATCCCTCGCCCGCGAAGGGCGCGCGGGCGACGTGGAGTCGATCGAGTCCGCCCTGCGGTCATCCCGGCGGATGCGGCGGCTGGTCACCGATCTCCAGATCCTGGCCCGCATCGACGCCCGCCAGAACGCGGTCTTCGTGCCGTGCGACCTTTCCCGGATCGCGGCCGACGCGGTGGCAGAGCTCCGCCCCCTCAGCGATCGACATGAGCTCGTGCTCGACGCCGACTCGCCCGTTCCCGTGAACGGAGTCGTGGATGACCTCCACCGTGTCGTCATCAACCTGATCGACAATGCGATCAGCCACATCCACGACGGTGCCACGATCACCGTCTCGACGCGCTCCGATCCGGACACCGGTGTCGCGACCCTCACCGTCAGCGACGACGGTCCGGGAATCCCACCCGAGATGCGCGACCAGATCTTCGAGCGATTCGTCCGCAACGCCGGTCCCGGAGACCGCTCCGGACGCAAGGGCACGGGGCTCGGACTGGCCATCGTGCGGGCGATCAGCGAGGGCCACGGGGGCAGCGCGACGGTCGGGGAGTCCCCGACCGGCGGCGCCGAGTTCACGATCGCCCTGCCGCTCACGCCGCGCCTTCCGACCGGCCGAAAGAAGCATTCCCGGCACCCGTAGGAGACCGTTAGGCAAGCTTTAGCGGCGATTTATCCCCACGGCCTATCTTTCTTAGCGGACGAGACACATGAACCCGCCGGGGATCTCCCCCAGACTGCCTCGGCGGGTTCGCTTCTTCAGTAAAGGCCGCCGGGCCACCCTCCCCCAAGGACCGGCGGCCTTACTGCTTTAAATTGCTGCCACGGGCGCGCCCCGGGGCCGTGGGGGCGGCGCTGGACTTCGTCGACGCTCGCGGGTTCGGGAACGCTACTCCGTAGCGCCCCCTTCACCCACTCGCTTTGCTCCTTGCCAGCACCACCCCCACGGCCCCGGTGCATGCGCCCTTCCTTCGGGATCGACCTTGAGCCACCCGAGGCTTCGCCCGGGTAACGGCAGAGTCTCGTCTACTCGGTGTCGACGGGCTTTGATCGGAGTAATCACGGCATCACGCGGCCATGACACTCAAGTCTCCCAAGATCCGGGCCTGTGAATCTCAAGTCTGTCGAGACTGGAGGCCCCGAGACTCGGGTTTTCCAGAACTTCTGGGTGGTTCGCAGGGGTCTCCGGGGTGGGGCCGGCGAGGATTAGAGCCGGGAATGACCGCGACAGTACATCCGTACGCGAGCTGTCATTCCCGGCGTCTGACGAAGCCGGCGCCGTCCCGGTGGCCCCTGCGGGCCGCCCGCCTAGACTTCGACTACGACCGGGACCACCATCGGCCGGCTCTTGAGCCGCTTGTGGATGAAGCCGGCCACCGCGTCGTGCAGATCGGACTGGATCAGGTCGTGGTTGCGGACCTTGGTCTTGGCGGCCCTTTCGAGGGTGTCCTCGACCAGGTCGGCGAGCTCGTCGAGGATCGCGGTGTCGTCGTCGCCGAGGACCGAGGTTCCGCGGGTGATCAGCTCCGGATCGGCGATCACTTCGCCGTCGTCGGCGGCAATCGTGGCGACGACGATCACGATGCCGTCGTCGGAGATCGCGCGACGGTCGCGCAGGGTCGCATCGTTGGGGTCGGCCAGCTCGACGCCATCCACGAAGATCACGCCTCCGCCCTCTTCCTTGCCGAAGGCGGCTCCGTCGGGGCCGATCTCCAGGGGGAGGCCGTTGCGGCCGCGGAAGATGTTCTCGTCCGGGATGCCGACCGAGCGTGCCAGCTCGGCGTGGAGCCGGATCCGCTGATAGTCACCGTGGACCGGCATCACGTACTTCGGCTTGGTCAGGTTCAGCATCATCTTGATCTCTTCGCGTGAACCGTGGCCGGAAGCGTGGATAGGCCGGTCCTTCGGGGTGATGACCGAGGCGCCGATCTCGTAGATCCGGTCGATCGTCTCGTTGACGGCGCGTTCGTTGCCGGGCACCGGGGTGGCGGAGAAGATCACGGTGTCGCCGGAGTGAAGCTCGACGTCGCGGTGGTCGTTGTTCGCCATCCGGCGTAGGGCCGAGAACGGCTCGCCCTGGGACCCGGTCGAGATGACGACGACCCGCTCGTCGGGGAAATCGCCGATCTCGCGTGGCTGGATCAGCATGCCGTCGGGAGCGTTGGCCATACCGAGGTTGGAGGCGATGTTGAAGTTCTTGCGCATCGAACGGCCGACCAGGGCGACCTTGCGGTCGAGCCGGGCGGCGGCGTCGATGACCTGCTGGACACGATGGATGTTGGACGCGAACGAGGTGACGATGATACGTCCCTTGCAGCTGGCGAAGGCTTCGTACAGCGCCGGGCCCACGCTGGATTCGGAGGGCGCCACGCCGGGGCGGTCGGCGTTGGTCGAATCGCCGAAGAGGGCGAGCAGGCCGTCGCTGCCGAGCCGGGCCAGGCGGGCCACGTCGGCGGGCCGGCCGTCGACCGGGGTCTGGTCGAACTTGTAGTCGCCGGTGAAGAAGACGTCGCCCAGGTCCGTGCCGAGGACGACTCCGCGCATGTCGGGAATCGAGTGCGAGAGATGGACGAGCTCGATCGAGAACGGGCCGGCCTGGACCACCTGTCCGGCGGGCAGCTCGGTCAGCGGGGCGCTGCCGAGCTTGTGCTCGTCGAGCTTGGAGCGGACCATGCCGACGGTCAGCAGACCGCCGTAGATGACCTTCGGGAAGCCGATCTCACGGAGGACATACGGCAGCGCGCCGACGTGGTCCTCGTGGCCGTGCGTCAGCACGATCGCTTCGATGTCGTCAGCGCGGCCGCGGAGGTACTCGAAGTCCGGCAGGACCAGATCGATCCCGAGCATCTCCGGGGTCGGGAACATCAGACCGGTGTCGATCACGACGATCTTGCCGCGGTACTCCGCGACCATCATGTTCTTGCCGATCTCGCCCACCCCGCCGAGCGGGAGGAGCTTCAGTTTGTCAGTCATCAGAGAGTCACCCCGGCCTTGGCCAGAAGGCCCTTGATTTGAACTTTTTCGGATTCTGTTGCTTCGACCATCGGCAGGCGCATCCGCGCTGGGCAGATACCCGCCATTTCCAGGCAGGCCTTGACCGGGATCGGGTTGACGACCACACCCATCGCTTCGTATGCGGGAGCCAGCTTGGCATCGAGTGCCGCGGCCTCCTCCTCGCGTCCCTCCTGCCACAGATCCCAGATCTGCCGCATCTCGTCACCCACGACATGCGATGCGACCAGGATGCCGCCGACGCCGCCGAGCTGGAGGGCCCGTAGAAAGCCGGTGTCGTTGCCGGCCAGGAGGTTCAGCCCCGGGACAGGAGCGAGATCGTCATCGTTGGCCTGCTTGACCGCGACCACGCTGGGAATCTTCGCCAGTTCGGCCAACAAGGGCACCGACATGTTCACGATCACCCGGCTGGGGACGTTGTAGAGCACCAGCGGCAGCTCCGGGCTACCCGCGGCAACCGCCTCGAAATGCCCCCGGATGCCGGCCTCGTTCGGCCGGTTGTAATACGGGGTCACGACGAGGCCGCCGTCGGCGCCTTCCGC
>JBEBXB010000058.1:0-10204 GCA_040391885.1 Conexibacter woesei
TCACCAAGATCGCCAACCTCGTCCGGGACAAGAAGCTCGACGGCATCTCCGACCTTCGTGACGAGACCGACCGCACCGGCATGCGCGTCGTCATCGAACTGAAGCGCGGCGCGGTCCCGAACATCGTCCTCAACAACCTCTTCAAGAAGACCCAGCTGCAGACCTCGTTCGGCATGAACATGGTCTCGCTGGTGGACGGCGTTCCGCGGACCCTCGGTCTGCGCGACATGATCCTCCACTACGTCGAGCATCAGCGCGAAGTGGTCACGCGGCGCACCCAGTTCAAGCTGCGTCGCGCCGAGGCGCGGGCGCACATCCTCGAGGGCCTGCTCATCGCGCTCGACAATCTCGACGCGGTGATCGCCCTGATCCGGGCATCGTCCGACGCCGACATCGCCCGCGAAGGGCTGATGACCGAGTTCGAGCTGTCCCGGGAACAGTCCCAGGCGATTCTCGACATGCGCCTCCAGCGCCTGACCGCGCTCGAATCGGACAAGATCCGCGCCGAGTACGCCGAGCTGATGGAGCTGATCTCCGAGCTGCGGGCGATCCTCGGAGACGAAGATCGCGTCTACGCCCTCGTCAAGGAGGAGTTGGCCGCCGTGGTCCAGACTCACGGCGACGATCGCCGGACCGAGATCCAGGCCTTCGGCGGCGACGTCAACGTCGAGGACACGATCGCCGAGCAGCAGATGGTGATCTCCCTGACCAAGTCCGGCTACGTAAAGCGGCTTGCGGTCGACTCCTACCGTCAGCAGCATCGGGGCGGCGTCGGTGTCACAGGGATGAACCTGAAGGAAGGCGACTACATCGAGCATCTCCATATCTGCTCGACACACGATTACCTGCTCTTCTTCACCAACACCGGCAAGGTCTACCGCAAGAAGGTCTACGAACTGCCCGAAGGCCTGAGGACCGCCCGCGGAAGCGCCCTGGTGAATCTCCTGCCGCTCCGCGAGGGCGAGCACGTGATGACCGTGATCCCGACGCGGGAGTTCAAGGAGAACAAGTACCTAGTGTTCGCCACCGCCGACGGCCAGGTCAAGAAGACCGAGTTCACCGAGTACAACACGCGCATCGAAGCCGACGGCATCATCGCGATCAAGATCCGCGAGGGCGACGAGCTCGTCGGGGTGCAGCTGACCTCCGGCGAAGACGATCTCCTGCTCGTGTCCAAGTCCGGTCACGCCTCCCGGTTCCATGAGGACCAGGCCCGCCCGATGGGCCGTGGCACCTCCGGGGTTCGCGGCATGAACGTCTCCCAGAAGGGCAATCGCGTCCTCGCTCTGAACGTGGCGCGCGACGACTCCGAGCTGCTGGTCGTGACCGAGAACGGTTACGGCAAGCGGACCGACGTGTCCGAGTACCCGGTCAAGAACCGAGGCACCAAGGGTGTTCTCACGGTCAAGCTGACCGAAGCCAAGGGCGGACTCGCCGGAGCCTTGATCGTGCGGGAGTACCAGGAGTTGCTGTTCATCACCGAGAACGGCATGGTCCAGAGGACCTCAGCCGGCGGCATCAACAAGATGGGCCGCGCGACCCAGGGAGTCAAGGCGATGAACGTGCGTGACGGCGACAAGATCAGCGCCGTGGCGCTGGTCGTCGAGTCGGAAGCCGACGAGATCGATGACGAAGGTGGAGTCCAGGAGGAGCTGACCGCGGAAGAAGGCGCGTCCGCAGAGGGCGCATCGGCGGAAGGCGTGACCGCTGAAGCCGGCTCCGGGGAAGTCGCTGAGGACGGTGCCGACGGAAGTGTCGCCGAGGAAGGCGTCGCCGGATCCGATGAAGCAGCCGACCCGTCGGTCGACGGGGACGACGCGGTAGACGCCGACACCGAGTAGAGCTGAGAGTGAGACCGCCGGCCGGCTCGAACCGGCCGGCGGTCCTTCACGGGTAGAGGCCCCGGGCCTGGTGGGCTCGGGCGACATGGTCGGCGGCATGGCCGCCGCCGTCGCGGACGAAACTCAGGCGAGTCGGCCGGCAGCCGGGTAGCTGCCCAGGATCCGTACCGACTCGGCCTTTCCGCGAAGGCCACCGATGGCTTCGAGCACCAGCGGGTCGGTTGCCCGACCCTCGACGTCGACGAAGAACAGGTACCGGCCGAGCTCACGCCGCAGCGGCCGGGACTCGATCCGAGTCAGGTTGATCTCCCGGTTCGAGAACTCGAGCAGCGCCTCGACCAGGGCCCCCGGATGGTCGGCCCCCGGCTCGGCGAACACCAAGGTCGTCTTCCAGACGCCGGCCCGCTCCCCCGCGAGTTCGCGATACCCGGGAGCCTCGGTGCCCGCGGGAGCGAGCCAAACGAACCTGGTCGTGTTGCCGGGCTCGTCCTCGATGTCCTGCCGGAGGACGACGCAACCGTAGATCTCGGCGGCGGAGGCCGGTGCCAGCGCCGCCACCGGCCCTTCGGAGGCCCCGACCTCACGGGCAGCGGCGCTGGTGCTGGGCGCCACCTTGAGCTCGGCTTCGGGCAGCTCCTCCCTCAGGAACCGCGCGCACTGCGCGAGGGGCTGCGGATGGGAGATGACCACGTCGATCTCGCTCAACGGGAACTCTCGGCGGGCGATCAGGGCGGACCGGATCCGGTGGTCGTACTCCCCGGCGATAGTCAACCGATCCGCCTCCTTCAGGAGCCCGTCGAAGGTTCCCCGGATCGAACCCTCGATCGAGTTCTCGATCGGGACCAGCGCCCTGTCTGCCAGGCCGGCGCCGATCGCCTCGACCACCGCCGGGATCGTGTCGCAGAGAACGGCCTCGAAATCCGGTGGGGCGAAACCGCTCTGGCGCAGAGCGTCTTCGCTGAAGGTTCCGGCGGGCCCGAGATAAGCGACGCGCACGGGCCTACCCGAAGTTGACGGTGTAGGAAGCCTCGTTGTTGTCGAGCACCTGCTCGCCGGGGACGCCTTCGACCTTGATCTCGAGCTGCACCTCGCCGGACGGGGCGGGGGTCAGCGGGATTGAGGCGGTGCCTGTCTCCCCCACGGCCAAGGTCGGGATCGAGCCTTCGAGCGTGTTTCCGTCCACCGAGACGGAGACGGTCACATCGGACTCGTCGGACTCGCCCTGGTTCTGGACCTGAACCTCGACCACCGGGTCGGTGTCGACCGGGATCGTGGTCGAGACACTCGAGTCGAGTGTGGTGCCGCCGATCGAGACGGACTCGAGCCCGGTGCCGTGGACTCCGCCGTCGGTCGCTTCGCGCGGTCCGCCGGCGACCCCGCCGAGGGCCGATTCGACCTCACCCGGATCGAGCCACTTCGCCGGGTCGGCCATGAAGGTGCTGCGCGGCATCTCCGGGGCGTCGGCGCCGTTCGACTCGATCGTACTGTCGATCTGATGGCGGGTCACCCGGTTGTAGAGGACATCGGCGGCCGAGAGGACCTCCATCTGACTGGCGATCTGACGAATCGCCCGGTCCCGACCCTCGTCGCCGAGCGCGGTGCTCATCCGTTCGGCGATCGCGTTCATCGCCCCCGAGCGCAGTTGGTAGACGAGGGTGAGTGAATCCTGCGCCTCACTCATGTCACCCGGGGTGCTCAGCTTCTCGACGCGACTGAGGAAGCCGTCCATCGCGCCACGGTCGGATTCGATCTCGCTGGTGAACTCCGTCACGGAGAGGTCGCCCGGATCGTCGAGACGACCGAAGAAGGATTTGCTCAACGTGTTCGTCTCGTTGACGATCTGGGTCACGTTGTTCGCGTAATCCCTGAGGGAGCGGTTCTTGCGGGCGTCGAGGCAACCCTTGGCGCCGAGCACGAGCAGGAGCACCACGACGACCCCGACCCCGAGGGCGAGTCCGCGGCGCATCAAGAGCTGTTGGCGGTCCTCCCGCCTGCCGCCACCGGAGCCCCGTCCTGAACCGCCGCTGCGGCGCGAACGAGAAGAAACGACCTCTTCGTCGGGGTCGTTCGAGCCGAAGTCGCTCATGTCGCTGAAGCGTCCGGAACGCGGTGCCCGGGGGCGATCGCTCTCGAAGGGGGCGTCCTCGGTTGGAGGATCGGGTTCGTTGTAGGGGTCGGAGAACTCCATGAATGTCTGCCGAACCGATTCGGCGCAGTCAATCTATTCCCTTCCCCAACCGAAAGTCCTTGCCCAGAACGGTTTCCGTCGCCCACGGTGGCTTCCATCCAGCGGGAGGTTCCGGGCGTCGCACAGCGAATCCGTCCCGAAGCATGTCTGGAACAACTGTCCTCAATCGATTCGTCATGGGCGAGCGGCTCGGAGCCGGTGGCTACGGCACCGTGTATCGCGCTTGGGATCAACGGCTCGAGCGCGAGGTCGCGGTCAAGGTCATAGAGACCGTACCGGCATCGGGGCCCCGGATCCAGCGGGAAGCTCAAGCGGCGGCCCGGCTCAACCATCCGGGGATCGTCACCCTTTTCGAGTTTGCCCATCATGAATACGGACGCGAGGGCGGTCGGGCCTTCCTGGTCAGCGAACTGATCGAGGGCCAGACGGTGCGGGACCTGATCGACCGCGACCAGCTCAGCGACCATGAGATCGCCGAGATCGGCGTGGATCTATGCGAAGCGCTCGATCACGCCCACGGACGCGGAGTCGTCCACCGGGACATCAAGCCCGCGAACCTGATCGTCCCGTTCGGACGGGGCGGCGCCAAGCTGATGGACTTCGGCATCGCCCGCTTGACCGACGGAGACGACCTCACCAACACCGGGGACGTCCTCGGCACCCTTTCCTACATGTCTCCGGAGCAGGCGGAGGGATCCGCGGTCGGCCCGCCCGGGGACGTCTACTCGCTCGCCCTCACGCTCTACGAGGCATGGTCGGGCGACAACCCCCGGCGGCGTCCCACCCCGGCGGCGGCGATCCGTGTCCTCGACTCCGACGTCCCGCCTCTCGGTGTCCAGCGCCCCGACCTCCCGGCTTCGCTCACCGACCTGATCGACACCTGTCTCGACCGCGAACCGGAGTTCCGCCCGCGCGTCGAGGAGCTCGGTCGCGGGTTGGAAGCGGAGCTGGCGCAGCTCGACCGCTCCGTTCCCGCGGTCGCGGAAGATCGGCCTCGCCGCCTCGACGACACCGCTTTCGACATCCAGCGGATCGCGGCCGGTGCGGCTGTCGGCGGCATGACCGCCACCGGCATGATCGTCAGCGGCGCCGGGGACCCGTTCTCGGTTGCCCTCTCGTTCGTCGTCGTGTCCCTGGTGACCCTCGTCAAGCCGAGGTTCGGCTTCCTACTGGCCGGCGCCGGTTTGTCCGCCTGGCTGGCGACGGTCGCGGCGATGCCCGGGGCGGCCCTCGTCACCGCCCTCGTCTCGATCCCGCCGGCTCTGCTGATCCGGGGCGATGGCCGGGCCCTCTCCCTTGCCGCCCTCGGCCCTTTGCTCGGAACCCTCGGCATGGCCCCCTTCCTGCCCCTGCTCGCGGCGGTCACTCCCGAGTGGCGCGACCGCGCGACCGTGGCTGCCACCGGGCTGTGCTTCACGGCGCTCGCCGAGGCGATCACGGGCCGCGGGCTGCTGCTCGGCAAGATCCCCGCGGCCGATCCCGGTTGGCAGGACTCGCTCAGCGGGGCGGTTACCGGGGTGGTCGTCCCGGTCGTAACCGCTCCGACCTTCCTGCTCTCTTTCCTGGCGTGGGTCGCGGTCGCGGTCACCGTCGGTGCGATCATCCACCGTTCACGGCTCCGCCGAGAGGGTGATGCGGTCGAGCGGTTCGACCTGGCTCCCGTAGGATCAGGCCGTGTCCCGAATGCCCACTGACACACACATATGAATCTCTTTCGCAACTTCGAGGCCCGCCTCCAGAGCCTGTTCGAGGGCACGTTCAATCGCGCTTTCAGCTCCGAGGTGCAGCCCGTCGAGCTGGCCCGCACCCTCGTCAAGGAAATGGATTCGCACAAGACGGCGTCGGTCTCGCGCGTGTACGTCCCCAACGAGTACACGGTCCACCTCTCCGAGCAAGACCGCGAGAAGCTCGAAGGGTATGAGCGGTCGCTCGAACAGGAGCTGTCCGGGTATCTGCTCGAGCACGCCAGGCGGCGGGGGTACGACCTCCTGACTCGGCCCGAGGTCCGGTTCAACACCGACGGACGGCTGCGCCTCGGCGAGTTCGGAATCGAGGCTCGCCTCGTCAAGCCGCCGGCCCGGGAGGGGGAGCGCCCTCGTCAGGCCGAGGAGAGCCACACCATGATCTACCAGGCGCCGCCCCGGGAGCCGTCACCGCCGCAGCCTCCTCGACAGGAGGCGCAGCATTCGCTGCCGATGGCGGTCGTCGAGCTCGAGGGGCGCACCCGAATGATCGAAGGGCCCCGGGCGGTGATCGGCCGCGCCGACGACGTGGAATGCACGGTTCGCGACCCGAACGTCTCCCGCCGGCACGCCGAGCTCCGCCAGCGCGCCTCCGGTCAGTGGGAGATCATCGATCTCAACTCGACCAACGGCATCAAGGTGAACGGCCGGCGGACCACTTCTTCGGCGCTGCAGGACGGAGACCAGGTGACGGTCGGGACGACGACATTCCGATTCGGAATCGAACGGCAGTAACGGCGACCAGTGGACTACGAACCGATCTCAGTCGCGCTCAAGTTCGCTTTCCTGGCTCTCCTCTACGTATTCCTGTTCTGGATCGCGACATCGGCCCGCAAGGATCTCCGTCGCAGCCGTGAGACTGGGGCCGCCGCCGGGCCGGGCGGTTTCGGCGGCTCCGGCTTCGAGACGGGCGGGGCCGCCGCCAGGGACGGCTGGCTGGTCATCGAACGCAGCGAGGACCTCGCGCCGGGCACCCGGTACGACCTGTTCGGCGGCATCACGCTCGGACGCTCCGCCGAGGCCGACATCAGCTTCACCGACCGGTTTGCGTCCGGACTCCACGCCAGGGTCTACCCTCGCGGTGACCGATACTTCCTCGAAGACATGAACTCGACCAACGGGACGCTGCTCGACGGGCGACCCGTGTCCGGCGAGGCGGAGCTGGCAGACGGCAGCAGGATCGAGATCGGCGACACCGCATTTCGGATCGAGATCGAGTGACTGTGACGCGGCCCGACGAAACCCAGATGAACACGTCCCCCAGAGATAGATGCTGAGAGTCGCCACCCATTCGGAACGCACCGACGTCGGCCGCCAGCGCCAGGCGAACGAGGATTCCTACCTGACGCGATCCCCGCTCTTCGTGGTGGCGGACGGCATGGGCGGGGCCCAGGCCGGCGAGGTCGCGTCCCTGACCGCGGTCCAGGCATTCCAAGCCGGGTTGCCTTCCGGTCCTCCTGAAGAGGGACTCGAGTCGCTGATCTCGCTGGCCAACCGCACCATCTACGAACAGGCCCATGCCGACTCGTCGCTGGCGGGGATGGGCACCACCATCACGGCCGCCGTGGTCAATTCCGAAACCGACGAGGTCACGGTCGCCCACGTCGGCGACTCGCGGGCCTACCGGCTCCGGGCCGGCATCCTCCAGCGACTGACGAAGGACCACTCTTTGGTGGAGGAGATGCGCCGACGGGGCCAGATCACCGAGAAGCAGGCCGAGGATCATCCCCAGCGTTCGATCATCACCCGTGCCCTCGGCCCCGAACCCGAGGTCCAGGTGGATGTCCAGAGCGTGGCGGCCGACCCCGCCGACATCTTCATGCTCTGCTCCGACGGTCTGACCACCATGCTCGACGACGAGCGGATCCGTGACCTGATCAACGGCGCCACCAGCCTGGAAGCGGCAACCCGGGCGCTGATCGACGAGGCGAACCGCGCCGGCGGCCGCGACAACATCACGGTGATCCTCTTCCAAGTCGAGGATCCGAGGCATCCCCTGGAGCGCCCCGCCCGGCCCGGCGAGGTCACGACGTCACGGCGCCGCGGGCCGGCGGAGACCCGTCCGCGACGCCGACGGATCATGACCCGGATCGTCGCGGGGCTCGCTGTCTTCGCCCTGCTTTTCGCGGGCCTTTACGTCGCGACCAGGCAGGTCTGGTTCCTCGGGACCGATCAAGCGGGACGGGTCGCCCTCTACCGTGGCCTCCCCTACGAGCTGCCGTTCGGGATCGACCTCTATTCGCTCCGATACTCATCCCCGATCCAGACCGAATCCCTCGACCGTCAGCGCCAGCGGGCGGTCACGGGCAATTCGCTCCGTTCCCGCGACGACGCCACCGACCTGATCGAGGACATCGAGAGCCGCGAGGGCGTATAGGTGGCGTCTCGCGCCGCCAGTGCCGCCCGGCCGCCGCGGGCCTCGGCCGCCCGCAATCGGGAACTGCTGGCTCTGGTTCCCGTCGCCCTGCTGCTGACGATCGGCTTCGCCGCGGTCTTCGCGCAGAACGACAATCAGCTGTCGGACCTCAGCCTTTCCTACGGGCTGTACTTCCTCGCGGTCTGTCTCGCCACGCACATCTACATCCGGATCCGTCTGCCCGACGCCGATCCCTTCCTGTTTCCGCTGATCGCTCTCCTGACCGCGATCGGCCTGGTGATGATCTACCGCCTCGATGCGGAGATGGCCCGCGAGTTGGCGAGAGACCAGGCCAACTGGTTCGTCATGGGGCTGGTCCTGTTCGCCGTCGTGGTGCAGATGCTGCGCGACTACACGGTCCTGGAGCGGTACCGGTACACGATCGCCGTGGTCGGGATCGTCCTGCTGATGCTGCCGCGTGTGCCGCTGATCGGCGCCCAGGTCAACGGTGCCTACCTCGGGATCAAGCTCGGCCCGATCGCCTTCCAACCGGCCGAGCTGGCGAAGATCTGCATCGTCATCTTTCTCGCCAGCTACCTGCGTGAGCATCGGGAGCTGCTTGTGGTCGGGGCGCGCCGCATCCTCGGGGTGACCCTGCCGCCGCTCAAGCACCTCGGCCCTCTACTCGTGGTCTGGGGCGCGGCGATGTTCATGCTGATCTTCATCCGGGATCTCGGCAGCTCGCTGATGTTCTTCGCCGCCTTCCTCGCCCTGATCTACGTCGCCACCGGCCGGCTCTCGTTCGTCGTGATCGGGATGGGGATGTTCCTGGTCGGTGCCTGGGTGATCTACAACGCGGTGCCGCACGTGACCGACCGGGTGGACATCTGGCTCGATCCGTACCAGGACGCGTCCGGAGCCGGGTATCAGGTCCTGAACTCGATGTTCGCGATGGCGGACGGCGGCCTGTTCGGGGAGGGCTTCGCACAGTCCATGGTGCTCACCCCCGATGGGGCCACCCTGCTTCCAGCGGCTCACACCGACCTCATCTACACGCTGATCGTCAGTGAGCTGGGGCTGTTCGGGGGCTGCGCGATCATCGGCATCTACCTCCTGGTGGCGGCCCGCGGATTCAAGGTGGCGATGATGGCCCACGACGGCTTCTCCAAGTTGCTGGCGACCGGCCTGACCGCCGTCTTCGCGATCCAGGCCTTCGTGATCATCGGCGGCGTGACCCGGGTGATCCCGCTCACCGGAGTGACGTTGCCGCTGGTCTCCTACGGCGGCAGCTCGATCCTCGCCAACTTCATCCTGCTCGCCTTGCTTCTGCTGATCTCCGATCGGGCCCGCCGCGAGACCCGTGAGGCCCAGCGCGCCGCGGACGCCGGGATCGGCGCATGAACGCCCGCATCGTCAAGCTCTTCACCTTCATCACCGTGCTGTTCGCGGTGCTGGTCGGGTTCACCTCGTACTGGTCGGTATTCGATGCCGACGACCTCAAGGACCAGGCGGTCAACAAGCGCCCGCTGTTCGCCGCCCAGCAGATCAAGCGCGGCCGCATCCTCACGGACGACGGCACGGTCATCGCCCGGTCGGTCCGGACCGGCCAGGGAGCGTCCTCCCAGTTCGTCCGCCGCTACCCGCAGGGAGCCCTCTTCGGGCATCCGATCGGGTACAGCTTCGCCGAGCAGGGCAACTCCGAGTTCGAGCGTTTCCACAACCGTCAGCTGATCGGCGAGGACTCCGAGTTCTCCTCGATCCTGGACGAGCTGCGGGGCAAGTCCCAGACCGGCCACGACGTCTTCACCAACATCGACGGGGCGGCCCAGCAGACGGCGGTCGACCTGCTCGCCGGCCGTGCGGGATCGGTGGTCGCGATCGAGCCTTCGACCGGCAAGGTGCGGGCGCTGGTCAGTCAACCGTCCTTCGACCCGAACCGGATCCCGTTCGACCTGAACGAGATGTTCAAAGACCCCACCCGCCCCCTTTACGCGGCGGGCACCCAGGGCCAGTATCCGCCCGGTTCCACGTTCAAGCTGGTGACCGCGGCGGCGGCGCTCGACAGCGGCAAGATCTC
>JBEBXB010000059.1:0-10131 GCA_040391885.1 Conexibacter woesei
CGGCCGCCCAAAGCTTGAGTGCGTGAACGAAAAGGGGCGCCCGGAGGCGCCCCTTTTCATGCGTCGTCCCAAGGGAGCCTCCCGCTATTAGCCTGATGTTAATCTAACTTCTATCTGACTGATATATGGTATCTTCGATTAATGAATAAGAGGAAGCTCGGGAGTTCCGGGCTGTCAGTTTCGGAAGTGGGCTATGGAGCCTGGGGGCTCGGAGGCGTTGCCGGCGAAGCGGACGGAGGTGACGGCCGCGCACCCAGGGGCTGGACGGGCACCAGCGAAAACGAGTCGCTTCGAGCTCTCGACTTGGCACTCGACAAGGGCATGAACTTCATCGACACCGCCCTGGGCTACGGCGGCGGGCGCTCGGAGCAGATCGTCGGCAAAGTCGCCCGTGATCGCTCAGAAGAAGTCCTGGTCGCGTCCAAGGTGCCACCCAAGAACGGGGTCTGGCCGGCCCCGATGGGCATTCACCCCGACGAAGCCTTCCCCGAAAGCTGGATCCGGGAATGCGTCGAGCGATCCCTGCGGAACACGGGCCTCGACCATCTCGACCTCATCCAGCTCCATGTCTGGAGTGACGACTGGGTGGGGCGCGGGACCTGGCTGGAAGCACTCACCGACCTGAAGACGGCGGGAACGGTCCGTTCGATCGGCATTTCGCTGAACAATCACGAATCCGACAATGGCGTGGAGGCTGTCCGAACCGGCGCCATCGACTCGGTTCAGGTCATCTACAACCTGTTCGACCAGTCAGCGGAAGACCGGCTTTTCCCTGCGTGCCGGAAACATGAAGTCGGGGTGATCGCACGGGTGCCGTTCGACGAGGGTGCCCTGACCGGGACGATCCGGCCCGACTCTGAGTTTCCGGAAGGCGATTTCCGACGCGAGTACTTCCAAGGTGACCGACGGCAGCAGGTATTCGACCGGGTCAACGCGATCTGCGCCGACATCGGCATCGAGCCAAACGAACTCGCCGCGATCGCCCTGCGTTTCATTCTTTCCAACGACACTGTCTCGACCGTGATCCCGGGGATGCGTTCAGTCCGCAATGTGCGGCGAAACGTCGAAACGGCTGACCTCCCCCCACTCAGCGCCGCCGAGCTCGAAACCTTGAAATCTCATCGCTGGACTCGCAACTTCTACTAGGAGAACTGCCCATGGCCCATCATCCCGACAAGACGCTCTTCATCGACGGAAGGTGGCGGGCGTCCGGCAGCGGCGACCTCATCGACGTCTTCGATTCCACGAACGGGGAGAAGCTCGGTCACGTCTCGTCGGCGACCGGCGACGATGTGAACGACGCCGTGCTGGCAGCTCGGCGCTCGTTCCAGGCCTGGGCCGACACCCCGGCGGAGGAGCGGGCGCTCGCTTGTGAGCGGATCGCCACCGGAATGCGGGATAGGGCAGACGAGCTGGCCGACATCATCACTCGCGAGACCGGCATGCCCCGGAAGCTCTGTCTGGCCGTGCAGGTCCTGGTCCCGGCGGACGCCTTCGACCGGGCCGCCAACCACGCAAGGACCTTCGAGTACGAGCAGGAGATCGGAAACTCGATAGTCGTCCACGAGCCGGTCGGGGTCGTCGCTGCGATCACTCCTTGGAACTATCCGCTCATCCAGATCGCCGCGAAGATGGCGCCCGCCCTCGCGTCGGGATGCACGATGATCCTCAAACCGGCACAGGTCGCTCCGCTCGACTCGGTCGTTCTCGCCGAGATCGTCGACGAGGCAGGCCTCCCCGACGGCGTCTTCAACCTGATCACCGGCACCGGCAGGACCGCCGGCGAGGCGATGGTCGACCACCCTGAGGTGGACATGGTCAGCTTCACCGGCTCTACCTCCGCGGGGAAACTCATCGCGTCCCGCGCGGCCGGGTCGATCAAGCGAGTCTCGCTCGAACTCGGTGGCAAGTCGCCCAACGTGATCCTCGACGACCTCGGGCCGGAAGAGTTCGACAAGGTAGTCCGCGACGGTGTCGCGAAGTGCTACATGAACTCGGGGCAGACTTGCACCGCACTCACGAGGATGCTGGTCCCGCGGAGCATGCTGGAACCGGCCGAACGGATCGTGACCGACGAGATCGAGAGCAAGTACCAGCCGGGTGAACCCTTCACCAAAGGCGTACGGCTGGGCCCGCTGGCATCCCAAGACCAGGTCGACACGGTGACCGACTACGTGAACAAGGGAATCGCCGAGAACGCTCGCCTGGTCCTCGGCGGCCCCGAGCGGCCCGAAGGCTTCGATGATGGCTATTACGTGAAGCCGACGGTGTTCTCGGAAGTGTCGAACGACATGACGATCGCCCAGGAAGAGATCTTCGGCCCGGTGCTCTCGATCCTTCCCTACGACAACGAAGACGAGGCCGTCGCCATCGCCAACGGATCGCCGTACGGGCTCGCCGGTGCTGTCTGGTCCTCCGACCAGGAACGGGCCGAGAGAGTCGCCCGGAGAATCCGCACCGGCCGCATCGACATCAACGGCGGGGCCTTCAACCCGGAAGCGCCGTTCGGTGGCTACAAGCAGTCCGGGTACGGCCGCGAAAACGGCCTGTTCGGCTTCGAGGAGTTCCTCGAGGTCAAATCAATGCAGCGGTGACCCGCACCGAGGGAGTCTGAGCACCAGCTCGGACTCCCCCGGACGGGATGCCAGCGGCCCGGTCAGGCTTCCAGGACGACGGCCAGGCCCTGGCCGACGCCGATGCAGATCGCGGCGAGTCCCCGCCCTCCGCCGCGGCTCTTCAGGTCATGGGCGAGGCGCCCGAGAATCCTCGCGCCGGAAGCTCCTAGCGGATGCCCGATGGCGATCGCGCCGCCGCTCGGGTTCACCTTTTCTGGATCCAGGTCCGGCCAGCCCTTCAGGCATGCCAACGACTGCGAGGCGAAAGCCTCGTTGAGCTCCACCACGTCGATGTCGTCCCAGCCCAAGTTCGCCCGGGCCAGGGCCTTCTTGGCAGCCTCGACCGGAGCGATCCCGAACACGTCCGGGTCGACGCCGTGCGCAGCCCGGGCCACGATCCGCGCCAGCGGATCAGAGCCGATCGACGCGGCGGCTTCCTCGTTGCCCATCAGCAGCATCGCCGCGCCGTCGTTCAGCGGAGACGAGTTGCCCGCAGTCGCCGTCCCGCCGGTTCCGAAAGCGGGCTTGAGCTGAGAGAGCTTGTCGACGGTCGTATCCTTGCGGATCCCCTCGTCGCGGGAAAGTTCGATTCCGGGGAGCGGAACCACCTCGCTCAGACGGCCGGCGTCGAATGCCGCCCCGGCGAGGTGGTGGCTGCGCGCGGCAAACTCGTCCTGCTCTTCGCGGGAGATCTCATACTTGACCGCAAGACCGTCGGCGCTGCCACCGAGCGAGATCGTCCAACGGTCGGGCATCTTCGGGTTTACAAGCCGCCAGCCAAGCGTGGTCGAGTGAAGCGTCTCCGGCCCCACCGAGAACGCGCGTTCCGGCTTGAGCATGACCCAGGGCGCCCGGCTCATCGACTCGACGCCACCAGCGATCATCAACGACGCATCCCCGGCTTCGATCGCCCGGGAGGCCTCGATTGCCGCTTCGAGGCTGGAACCGCAGAGTCGGTTCACGGCGACGCCGGGCACCGACGTCGGAAAGCCCGCGAGGAGGAGTGCCATTCGGGCGACGTCCCGGTTCTCCTCACCCGCACCGTTTGCGTTGCCCATGATCACGTCGCCTATCGACGCGGGATCGAGGCCGGGGACCCGATCCATGAGGGCGGTGAGGGTTTGCGCCGCCAGGTCGTCGGGGCGGAGCTTGGAGAGAGCGCCTCCGTACCGTCCGAACGGGCTTCTGACTGCCTCGTAGATGTAAGAAGGTGTCATATTCAGTCTTTCCGCTTTTCGTTTTTGGCATCGCGTGAGTGCTCCACCACGTATTCGAGATGGGTCTTCATGGCCGCCTCAGCCGCGTCCGGGTCGCCGGCTTCTATCGCCCGGTAGACCTCGGTGTGCTGCCTGACGGTGCTCTGACCGACCTGGGGCGATAGTTCGAGGAACCGGACCGGCTGGCCGGCTCGGTGGAGTGCCGTCACGAAAGCGGTCAGCACCCGGTTCTTGGTCGCTTCCGCGATCGCCCGGTGGAAGTTCATGTCGTGGACCGGGACCACGGGGTCGCTCCAGTCGATCTCCCGTTGGCGCGTGAGGATCTTGCGCATGGCCTCCAGGTCCCGTTCGTCCCGGTTATTCGCGGCGAGTCGCACCGACGGGACCTCGAGCAAGCCGCGTACCGTCACGATCTCGTGAAGTTCGATGGCACCGATGCGAAGCGTGTTGTCCATCGACTGAAGCAGCGACTCGCTCAGCGCTTCGTGATTGACGACCCGGACGAAACTTCCTCCCGAGGCGCCAGGGACCTTGGAGATGAGACCCATCGAAGCAAGCGATCTGAGGGCCTCACGCAGTGTCGCCCGACTGACCGAAAACTGGGTCGCCAGCTGACCTTCGCTCGGGAGCTTGTCGCCGTTCTCGAACTTCCCGGAGAGGATCGCCTGCTTGATCTGCTTTTCGACCTGTTCCCGAGGCCGCAGGACCCGCTCGGCCTTGAAAGGGTTCCCGGCGGATGCGATCGGTCTGGCGCCCTGGTCGGTCGTGTTCGTGTCGTCACCCATGATTTGGCCGGCAACCCCGCCGCGGCTAGTACCTCTCCCCCACCGGCGGGGGGAGATCGTCGAGCCTGGACAGCATCGACCGGTTGAGCTCGACATCTGCCGCGCCCAGGTTCTCTTCCAGGAACCGCATCTTGTCGCCACCTTGAATCGGGACGATGTGGCTGCCCTGCTCCAGGATCCACGCGAGTGCGACCTGGGCGGTCGTGGCCCCAACCTCCTTCGCGACATCGCCGACCCGGTCGACTATCTCGAGGTTCCGCTCGAGAGCGCCGGGCGCTAGCCGGGGCTGGTTGGTCACTCGATAGTCGTCCTCGCCGAAGTCTTCCACCGAGCGATACCGACCGCTCAGGAACCCCCGGCCGAGCGGTGAGTACGGCACGAAAGTGACGCCGTTCTCGGCGCACCAAGGGATGACGTCGTCGAGCGGCTCCCGAGTGAAGAGAGAGAACTCCGACTGCAGAGCCGCGACCGGATGGACGGACATCGCCCGTTCCAAGGTCGGGATATCGGCCTCGCAAAGCCCGATGTGCAGGATCTTGCCTTCTTCCACCAACTGCTTGAGGCCGCCGATCGTCTCCTCCACCGGCACCTTCGGGTCCAGGCGGTGCATGTAGTAGAGATCGATGTGATCGACGCCGAGCCGTCCCAGCGATTCATCGCACTCCTTTCGCACGTACTCAGGGCTGCCGTCCAGGTCGACCTGTCTCACGACCGGCCCTTCCGAATCCTTGAGCACGTAGCCGGCCTTGGTCGAGAGCACGACCTCGTCACGCCGGCCGGCCAGGGCCTTGCCGACCATCGGCTCGTTCTTGTACTTGCCGTAGGCGGGTGCCGTGTCAACCAGATTCGCCCCGAGTTCCAGGGCGCGCTCTATCAGGGTCTTGGCTTCGGCATCGCTCAAGCTGTGGCCGTACTGGCCGGTGAATCCCATGGTGCCGAACCCGATGACCCCGACGTCGATGTCGGAGCGGCCAAGCGACGTGGTTCTCATCCGGCCTGCCCTCACTTACCAGCCTGGGTGGACACCCATGCAGAGGAGAGGACGATGTCCTGGACCGGCTCCGAGCTTCTCGGTGTGAGCTCGTTCTCGAACAACACGCCGCAGGACGGGCACATGAACATCCGATAGACGAGGTCCACGTCGATCTCGTCTTCCGGCCTGGTGAACAGTTCGCCGTCGATCTCATCCTTCATCGAGGTGTCGAGGCGGGCCGCCGACAGCTTGTAGGGCTGATCGGCATCGCAAAGGACATGGCCGCACCCGCTGCAGCCGATGACGGAATGGCCATCGACCGAAGTCAGCATCAGCCGCTCGGCGATGTCGACGATCGATTCCGGCTTCTCCGCCGGCTGGTCGGGCTGCGCCGGAACTTCAGCGCGGGAAAGGCGATCCTTCCTGAGCTGTGCCCGGAGTTCATCCGTACTCGACTCGTCGACGGATCCGTCGTCGGCAACCACGACGCCGTACACGCTGGCGGCCAGGTCCGGCCTCAGCATCTTGAGCCGGACGTCCTCGGCCACCAGGCGCGGCTCACGCTCGGTCGGGTCGCCGTATCCGCCGCCGCCGTAGACCGCGCTCTCGATCGCATCATTCTCGCCGAGCGGGTGGGCCACTGCCTTCGCATCGAGCTTGTGTGATTTCGCGGCCGGGATCTCCCGGAACTCAGCCGGAGTGCCCGGCAGCCGTCCGGCCGCGAACTGCTCGCGGATCTTGCTGTCCTCGACTCCCCAGAACTTGCTGGTGATCGCCCAGTGACCGCCGGAGAGACCGGAGGCGGTGGTGGTCGAAGACGGGCTGTCGACCGTCGACGCCACCTGCTGTTCGGTGCGGTGACCGGTGATCGCGAAGGTGATGCCGTTGCCACCCCTGAACTTGCCGTGCCCGGCGTTCAGCGCGGTGCGCCGGTACAGGTAGAGAATCGGGTAGTACTGCTCCGAGGACTCAACATCCGGGATCTCGCATTTCGGCCAGAAGGTCGTGCCGCCCTGATCGATACCGTCGCGGAACGCGAACGCGCCGATGCCTCCGGCCGGATGGTCGAGAGTGAGGGTGGCGAAGACATCACCGTGCTGATCGATGCCCGAGTGGGCGAGCAAGGCGATTCCCGAGATGCTCGAGGTCGCCATCACGCTCTTGCGAAGCTCTGGGTCCGAGTACATCATCTTCGAGAGCAGCTTGCCCGCCATGAAGATGCCGAGCATCTGCGACAGGGTGGTGCTGACCGCACCGTCCCGGTCGGCCGAGACGATCGTGCCGATTTCCGCGTCGATCGTCGTTCGCCGCAGCACCCCGCCCACGCAGAACCTGTGGTCGTAGGCGAGCATGTACGCGAGCGCCGCCCCGATCGCGGCCCGGAACTGTCCGTAGCCGCAGTTGATCGACCCGACCTGCGGGTCGGTCCCGTAGTTGTCGAAATAGAGCTGGTCACCTTCCTTGCGGAGGTTGACCACGACCTTGTGCACGTCGCGATCGCCGGGGCCGGCCCCGCCCAGGTAGATGACGTCGCTCCACTTGCCGTCGGGCAGGCGGTTGAGGCGCTCCGAAACCGCGGCCTCGGTGTCGTCCAACAGCTTGTGCATCGATGCCTTGACGGTTGCCGGCTTGTACTGCTCGAACAGTTCTTCGATCCGGGTCCGGGCCCGGACGACGCCGGCGATCTGCGAGCGCAGCTCGAGCGCCAGGGTGTCCGGAATACGCGAGAAGCGGAGGAACGTGTCCTCGACATCCGAGCGGATCCCGTCGGTGTCGGCGATCTTCATCGCGCGCAGCGAGGGCGACTCGTAGTAGATGTCCGGCGCCTGGATGCAGAAACCGCCCGGCTCGCTGCCGCCGACATCACGCGCGTGGCAGGAGTTGAAGACCCAGCAGAACAGCTCGTCGCCGAGGAACACCGGTGCGTAGACGCAGACATCCATCTGGTGAGACCCGGCGATCAGCGTGTCGTTCGAGATGAAGATGTCCCCCGGGTTGATCCCCGGGCTGCCCGCCCGGTTCTCCAGGGTGTACTTGATGATCAGCTCCGCCGCGCCGGTGAAGTACTGGATGTACGGTGCGAACAAGAAGGGCTCGCCCTTCTCCGTCTGGATGCAGGTGTTGAAGTCGTAGTTCTCGACGACGACCGGTGATCCCGAGACGCGCTGGATCGTGTCGGCGTGCTCCTCGTTGATGTTCCACATCCGGCTCGAGAGCACCTCGAACGTGATCGGGTCCAGATCCTCGTCCGAGTCGCTGTTGAACTTCAGGCGGTCGTCGATCGTCAGGACGTCGTCGGGACGGTACGGATACTTCTTGCCGTCCCAGACGATTTCGGGATCGACTTTCGGCGCTGTGGGTGTTTCGGTGGTCATGTCGTTCTCCTCAGCTCAGGTGAATGGTCAGGTTGCCGTACTGGTCGCATTCGACGGTCTGATTGGGCCGTACGGCGACGGTGGTGTCGGGGAGCTCGATCACCGCGGGGCCCTGGACGACGCCCTCCCCCGGTGCCAGGCTCTCGTAGATGGGTGTGTCCACCCACCCGTTGGCTTCGCGCCAATAGACGGGACGAGACTCCGCTTGGACCGTCTTGCTGGTGCTTGCGCTTGCCAGCTTCGGCCGGTCCAGCATTCCGTGAGAATGCAGTCGTTCACGGATGATCTCGATACCCGCCGGCGCGTAACCCGAGCCTTCGCCGTACCGCTGCTCGTACATGCGCTCGAACTCGGCGACGAGACTGTCGCTGTCTCCGATTCCCGCCAGTGGCACTTCGATGTCGAATACCTGGGCGCCGTACTTCATCGAGACCGCACGGACGAGACGGACCTTGTCCTCGGTGAATCCCTCATCCGCGAGCTGAGCGATCGCATCGTTCTCGAGCTTCTCGAAGTCCGAATTAAGCTCGTCCATGTCGAACGGGGCCTGTAGACGGGTCACCCGGTCGTTGAGATGACTGACGTCGGTCGAGATCGTCCCCATCGCCGATAGGACGGAAGCGATGTTGCCGATCGGCACGACGACCGCCGCCACCGACAGAGCCTGAGCGAACGCGGCCGCGTGGGTCGGGCCGCCGCCGCCGAACGCGAAAACCGCGAAGTCACGAGGATCGTAACCCCGGTACACGGTCATGCGCCGGATCTTGTCGGCCATCATGTTGTCGATGATCTGGGAGATCCCCGACGCGGTCTCTTCGACCGACATCCCGAGCTCCTTGCCCAGGTTGCCGATCCCCTTCCGGGCCGCCTCGAGATCCAGCGTGCGCCGACCTCCGAGGAAGCGGTTCGGGTTGACGATCCCGAGGACAACATCGGCGTCGGTCACCGTCGGCTCGGTACCACCCCGTCCGTAACAGATAGGACCCGGGTCGGCACCGGCACTGTGAGGCCCGACCTTCATGGTGTTGCTCGACGGATCGATCCGGGCGATGCTGCCGCCACCGGCGCCGATCGATTCGACGTCGAGCATCGGTAGGTACATGTGGAACTGGTTGATCGTCGTGCCTTCGCGGCGGCGCGGTTCGTTGTCCGCGATCACGGCGACGTCGAGGGTCGTGCCGCCCATGTCGGCGGTGATGATGTTGGGGAAGCCGAATTCCTGACCGAGGAAGTTCGACGCCACCAGTCCGCTGACCGGGCCGCTGTCGAGGGTGAACAGGGGCTTCTTCTTGATCTCTTCGACCGGCACGGTGCCGCCGATGCATTGGGCGAACAGCGGTGAGTGGGCGGCGCCGCGTTCGTTGGCCCCGTCTTCGATGCCGCCGACGTAGCGGGTCATCAGCGGCCCGACGTAGGAGTTGAAGACAGTCGCGACGATCCGGTAGTACTCGCCGAGCTGCGGAGCGATGTCGGATGAGATCGAGACGAAGGTGTCCGGGGATATCTCGTTGGCGATCTCCCGGATCCGCCGTTCGTGTTCGGGGTTGAGCAGGCCCCAGAGCAGCCCGACCGCGAGGGTCTCGGCGCCCGAGTCGAGCAGGCGCTTGATCCCTTCCCGGGTCTCTTCCTCGTCGAGCTCGACGACGACTTCGCCAAAGCTGTCGACCCGTTCGGTGACTTCGGCCACCAGCTCCCGGGGAACGATCGGTTCGGGCTTGTACGTCCCGGGGATGTAGAGGAGATCGTCGACGTCAAGGCCCTTCGACCGTCCGCCGCCCCGCATGATCCCGAGAATCTCACCGAACCCCTTGGTGGTGATCAGCCCGACGGTGGAGCCCTTGCGCTCGACCATGGCATTGGTCGCCGCGGTGGTGGCGTGAACCAGGATCTTCGAATCGGCGAGCAGTTGCTCCAGACTCAGGTCCAGCTTGCCGGCCGCGTCGGTGATCGCGTCGAAGAACCCGACCGAAAAATTGGGAGGAGTGGAGGGCGACTTGCCCGTCGTCACGGTCCCCGCGTGGTCAACCACCACGCAGTCGGTGAACGTTCCTCCGATATCAGTCCCGATGCTGTATCGGGAGTCCTCATCAAGAATGCTTGCTATTTCCATGATCCCTCTTCCCTCTCTCACTGCTTAATTGGTCGGTCGACCGGGTCCCCTCAGAA
>JBEBXB010000060.1:0-10101 GCA_040391885.1 Conexibacter woesei
CCTCGGCCGCGACCTCCCGGGCCAGGTCGAGCAGGTCCTGGTGGAGCAGGAAGAACCCGGAGAGGCCGAGGCCGCGGATGATCCTCAGCTCGTTCTCCAGGCGACCCTCGGCCTCACCGGAGAGGGGGCTGCCCCGATAGCGCTCGGCCAGGCGCTCCCGGCAGATGGTGGCGAGAGTCCGATCGGCACCGGGATCGTCGGACTGCGGGTAGCGGTAGCCGAGCTCGTGTTCGAGGTCGAACTCGAGGCGCTCCGCCAGCCGGACGGTCTCGGCCACCGCCTCCGGATGTCGCTTGAAGCGGGCCGCCATCTGGGCGGGCGAAGCCAGGGCGGAGGTCGAGTTGCCCCGACGCCACGGTTCGGAGGCGGCCAGCCCGGTGCCGATCCGCACCGCGACCAGGGCATCCTGGAGATGGGTGCGGGACTGGTCGTGGCTGTGGACGTTGCCGGTGGCGACGGTCGCCACCCCGAGGGAATGGGCGAGCTGCTCCAGCCATCGGTTGCGGGCCCGGTCATGCCGCCACCAGGGGCGCTGCAGCTCGATCCGGAAGTTCTCCGGGCCGAACCGGTCACGCAGCGTCCGGGCCAGGGAATCGCCCCGGCCGGGATCGCCGTCGGACCAGGCCGAAGGGATGAGTCCGTTGCCGGCACAGCCGCTGAGGCAGATCAGCCCCTCGGTCCGCCCGGCCAGCGAGTCCAGCGGGAGCGCGGGGGCGCCGGCCCGGCGATCCGGGGTGTCGCGGGTGCCGGCGTGGGCCTCGGTCAGCAACCGGCAGAGGTTGCGATAGCCGGCCCCGTTCTCGACCAGCAGGGTGAGGTGGAAGGGGCGGCCGTCCCGGCTCACGGTCAGCTCGGCCCCCGTCAGGGGCCGGATGCCCGCCCCCTTGCAGGCGACGGCGAACTCCATCGACCCCCAGATCCCGTCGTGGTCGGTCAGGGCGAGCGCCGGATAGCCCAGCTCGGCCGCCCGGGTGGCGAGCTCGAGCGGGGAAGAGGCGCCGTCCAGAAACGAAAACGACGAATGGCAGTGGAGCTCGACGTAGGGGGCGGGAGGGTTCATCAGGCTCGCTGGGCGAACCACTGCTCCGAAGGAAAAGCCTTGAAGATGGTGACGTCACGGCCGTCGATCAGGATCAGCTCGAAGTACCACCGTCGGATCGGGGAGGAGGTCCACCAGCCGTCCTCCACGATCCACTCTTCGCGCAGCGCGACCACATCGGTGCCATCGACCTGGATCGGGGTGCCGAGAGCGTCGGCGGCCACCTCGACCGGGCGGGGCCGGTAGAGACGGGTGATAGCCCCGGATCCGGTGTCGCCGGGAGGACTGTTGCCAAGGGGTTTCACGTCGAGGGGCTCATTCGGAGACTCATTCGGAGAGGTAGGGGGTCAGGAGCATGCGGCGCTCGGGCAGGCGGGAGCCGGCTTCGGCATCGAGGACCCGCATCAGGCCGGCCTCGCCCACCGCGGCCCGCACCTGACGAGCGGCCTCGTCCAGGCGGCCGCGACGGGTCTGATCCGGGCGGTGGGTGATCTCGAGCTGCTCGGGCGCGGAAGGGCCGGGGACGGTCACCCGGAGACGCAGGCTCTCGGCCGGCCGGGGAAGCTGCTCGAGCCCGGGGGCCAGGATCATCCTCATCAGCGAGGAGGAGGCGGTCGGGCGGCGAGGGGAGGTTTCCCGGGTCCAGCTGCCGCCACCGGTCAGCCGGGCTTCGAGCATGAGCGTGCGGGCGGTGAGGCCGGTCGCCGCCAGCCGGGCGGAGAGCCGGTCGCAGAGGATCGCCAACCCTCCCTGGAGGTGGCTGCCGGCGGCCGTCTCCGGCAGCTCGACCTCTTCCGCGATCTGCTCGTGAGGCGTCCGGCCCCTGATCGGTGCCTCGATGCCCAGGGCGAGCTCCCGAGCCCGGGACCCGGGCGGGCCGAACCGGTCGGCGACATCGTCCCGGGAGAGCGCGGTCAGATCCCCGAGCCGGTTCAGGCCGAGCCGGTTCATCGAACGCAGCAGCTCCCGTTCACGGGCGGCCGGGACACCGAGCCGACCGCTCAGCAGGGACACGGGCAGACCCTCCAGGTGGCGGTGAAGCTGGTCCGGACGGATGGTGGCGGCCGACCCGGGCTCGCTCTCGCGGGCGGCGGCGAGGGCGGAGAGCCGGGTCGGGGCGGCGGCCAGCAGCGAGCTGGCCCCGAGCCGGCCACGGGTGACCTCGAGGACGCCGTCGAGCCCGCCATGCATGCGTTCGAGGCCCAGGGTGGCGAAGAAGGCTTCACCGGGACGATCCGACTCGACCTCGGCGCCGATCCCTTCGAGTCGGCGGAGCATCGCCTCGTGAATCGATCCGACCCGGGTCGGATCGGGGGTGATCAGGTCCAGCCCGGGGCAGATGTCGGCGGCCTCGCCGAGTCCCATGCCGGGTCGCACCCCGAGCGCCCGGGCGGCGGGGGAGACCTCGCCGATCAGCCTGGCCCCGTCGTGCTGCGGGGCCAGCGCGATCGGTTCGCGCAGACGGTCCTGGGCGTCGCCGAGCGCGGCACGAAGGGCCAGAAGTGGGAGGAGGGCACAGAGGAACATCTACGAACGTATGTTCGCATATGGGGAAGGAGGGAGCAAGGGGGATTTCCCCAAAGTGCGGGTTTTCCCTGCCGTCGGGGAGGAGGGGTATTGTGGATGGATGGCACAGGAGGAGGCCAGAGGACAGGAGCGGGATCCCGCCTGGATCCGGGGCTTGACGCAGCCTCGCCTCTCACGCCGCCAGTTCATGCGCGGGGCCGCCGGTGCCTTCGCCACGATCAGCCTGGCCCAGTTGATCGCCGCCTGCGGGCTGCCGGGCACCCGGGACACCGGCTACGCGGCCGACACCGACTGGAACGCCTGGTGGCGCGACCAGAGCGGCAACGGGCAGATGAACTTCGCCAACTGGCCGCTCTACATCGACAGCGAGAAAGGCAAGCACCCTTCCCTGGACATGTTCCGGAAGGAGACGGGGATCAAGGTCGCCTACCGGCCCGTGATCCAGGACAACGCCGCCTTCTTCTCCCAGATAAGCCCGGTGCTGCAGGCGCAGGAAGCGATCGGCTACGACCTGATCGTGATCTCGAACGGCTGGCAGCTGACCCAGCTGATGGCCAACCGATGGCTGATCCCGCTCGATCACTCCCGCCTCCCCAACTTCGAGAAGTACGCCGGCAAGATCGCCACCGACCTCACCTACGACCCCGACCTCACCTACTGCGCCGTGTGGCAGGCGGGGGCGACCGCGATCGCCTACGACGCCAACCAGGTCGACGAGCCGATCGACAGCATCGACGCCCTGTTCGACCCGAAGTACAAGGGCAAGATCGGGATGCTCAGCGATCCGGACGAGCTCGGCACCGCCGGTCTGCTCGCCCTCGGCATCGACCCCCAGACCTCGACCTACTCCGACTGGAAGAAGGCGGCCGCGCTCCTGACCAAGCAGCGCGACGACGGCCTCGTCCGCCAGTACTACGACAACGGCTACATCAAGGCGCTCCAGGACGGCGACCTGATCGTCTCCCAGGCGTACTCCGGGGACATCTTCCAGTCCCAGAACTCCGGCTATCCCAACCTCAAGTTCGTGATTCCGCAGGAGGGGGCGGTCCTGTGGCGGGACAACTCGGTGATTCCGCTCCACGCGGCCAACCCCGTCGACGCGATCGAGTGGATCAACTTCTACTACCGGCCGGATGTCCAGGCCCTGATCGAGGACTGGGTCAACTACATGTGCCCGGTGCCCGCCGCGAAGCCGATCATCGCCAACGAGCTCGACGATCCGGACGTCGCGAACAGTCCGCTGATCTTCCCCTCGAACGAGGAGATCGCCCGGCTCAAGGAGTACCCGCTGACCGAGACCCTGGAGACCCACACCCAGTGGGTCGGCCTCTTCGACCCGATCATCCAGTCATGAGCGGGGCGCGATGAGATCACGCCTGGTCCCGTACATGCAGAGCGCCCCGGCGATGCTGTGGCTGATCGTCTTCTTCGTAGTCCCGTTGATCTCGATCGCCTCGATCTCGCTGATGACCGGCAACTCGATCGCGGGCTGGGACCTGACCTGGAACTTCTCCGTCTTCCCGGACGCGATCGACCAGTACTCGCCCCAGATCCTGCGTTCCTTCCTCTACGGAGGGATCTCGACCTTCATCGCGCTGGTGGCGATGTATCCGGTCGCCTACTGGATCGCCTTCCACGGCGGGAAGCGCAAGTCCCTCTTCCTCTTCCTCCTCCTGCTGCCCTTCCTGGTCAGCTTCATCATCCGGATCCTCACCTGGCAGTTCATCCTCGCCGACGACGGCCTCGTGATCGGCACCCTGAAGAGCATCGGCCTGGTCGGGGAGAACGCCCACATCCTCTCGACCCCGACCGCGGTGATCACCGGCCTCACCTACGACGCCCTGCCCTGGATGGCCCTGCCGATCTACGTCGCGATCGAGAAGATCGACCGCGACCTGGTCGAGGCGGCGGGGGACCTCTACGCCTCGGGGTACGAGCAGTTCCGGCGGGTGATCCTGCCGCTCTCGGCGCCCGGGATCTACGCCGGGATCCTGCTGGTCGGGATCACCAACGTCGGTGACTTCCTCAGCGCCCAGATCCTCGGCGGCCCGAACACCACCATGATCGGCAACATCATCCAGACCCAGTACGTGCAGAACGCCGACTTCCCGGTGGCGTCGGCCCTGTCGCTGATCCTGATGCTCGGTCTGATGCTCTGCGTCTTCATCTACGCCTGGGTGTTCGGCACCCGCACGATCCAGGAGTACGCCTGATGGCCGGCAAGGGAACGAGTTCGGACGCCGCCCGCCCGGTCCGCTCGCGGCCCTGGTCCCGGTTCGTCCTGCCGGTCTACGTCACCGTGGTCATGCTCTACACCCTCATCCCGATCGCGGTGATGATGGTCTACACCTTCAACAAGGCGCCGAACCAGCGGCTGACCTTCGCCTGGAACGGGTTCACAACCGAGTGGTACACCAAGGTCTTCGATGTCGCCGACCTGACCCAGGCCTTGTGGCACTCGCTCGAGGTGGCGGTGATCAGCTCGATTATCGCGACCGCGCTCGGCACCCCGGCCGCGCTCGCCCTGGCCCGCCGCAAGTTTCGCGGCCGCGGCCTGATCGACCTGACGGTGATCACCAACCTGACCGCGCCGACCGTGGTCGTCGGCGCCTCGCTGCTCGGATTCTTCATCGCCCTCTCGATCCCGCGGGGGCTGACCACCATCCTGATCGCGCACGTCGCCTTCAACATCGCGATCGTGATCATCGTGGTCCAGGCCCGGGTCTCGGGATACGACGAGTCGCTGGAGGAAGCGGCCCAGGACCTCGGCGCCTCGCCCCTGGTCGCCTTCCAGAAGATCACCCTGCCGATGATCATGCCGGGGATCTTCGCCGCCTTCATGCTTTCCTTCGCGCTCTCGATCGACGACTACATCATCACCAGCTTCGTCGCCGGGCAGACCCTCACCTTCCCGCTCTGGGTGGCGGGTGCGGTCCGGGTCGGGATCCCACCGCAGGTGTTCGTCATGGGAACGCTGATCTTCGTCGCCGGGGTGCTGATCGCGGCTGCCAGCCTCATTCTCCAGCGCCGCTCCGAGCATGCCCTGACGAAGGTCGACCCCTCGGTTCGGTGAACTACCCGAATTCTGCGGCTAAGTACTGATTAGCCACGATCGCTGTGTAAAAGGCTGCTACGTTCGCCCCAGGTGACCGGGATCGACAGGCTCGGACGCCGTTCAGACCGGGGCCGGCCGTGTGCCAAGGCCCGGAAGCACTCACCAGGATTCGGGATGGACCTTAGCTTCGGCGGTTTTCAGGTAGCTGTTCTGATCGGCTTCATCGTGATCTCGGCATGCCTGGTCGCGATCTTTGCCGGAGTCGCAATCAACGCCCGCCGAAACGTCGACTTCGCGACGGTCACCGACACCGGATACCGACTGCGACGGGCCTGGCTCGGACTCTTGTTAATCGTGCTGGTCACCGGCCTGGTGCTCTCCGTCGCCTTCATGCCCTACGGGGAGGGCGCCGGTCCGACGACCAAGGTCAAGGTCTCCGGCTACCAGTTCAATTGGACGGTCTCCCCGGACGAGGTGCCCGCCGGGACCCTCGTCGAGTTCGACGTGACCTCCAGCGACGTCAACCACGGGCTCGGTCTGTACGACCCGGGAGGCGTCCTGATCGGCAACGTCCAGGCGATGCCGGAATACCACAACAAGTTGAACTTAAGGCTCGATCGGCCCGGCACCTACGTCTTCAGCTGCCTCGAGTACTGCGGTCTCGACCACCACCGCATGATCCGCGAATTCGAGGTGACCCCGTGAACGCGGTCGAGGGGAGCGGCGCGGCCCTGACGATCCATCCGGGGGCGGCCGAGATCGACCCACCGGTCGGCTCCCGGCAACGGCGGATCGGACTGCTCTTCGGTGGGACCGGCCTCGTCCTCTTCGGGTTGATGGCCCTGGTGGGGCTGGCGATGCGCCTGACCCAGTCCGAGGCCGTCGGGATCTCGGACGAGTGGTTCTACCGCCTGATGACGCTCCACGCGTCCGGCATGTTGGCCGGGGTGCTGCTGGCGATGATGGGTGGGCTCTGGTACGTCGTGAGGGCGTCAGTCCCGGGGCTCGGCTACGGCCGGGCGTTGGCCAGCTACACCGCGATAGTCGGCGGGGTCGTGCTCGTCGTGATCGCGGTCGTGATCGGCGGCTTCGCCGCCGGCTGGACGTTCCTCTACCCGCTCCCCTTCGAGGCGGCCGGGATGTGGTCTGCCTGGGCGACGGTTCTGTTCCTCATCGGAATGGGGCTCGTCGGGGTGGGCTTCACCATCTACTGCATCGACACCCTCAAGGCGGTCACTGAAGCTTACGGCGGACTCTCCGGGGCACTCGGGCTGAAATGGCTGCGCGGCCGTTCCGCCGACGCTCCGCCACCGCAGGCGATCGCGGCAACCGCCGTCAGCCTGCAAGGGATCATCGCCGGCGCGGTCGGGATGACCATCGTCGTCGCCCTGCTCGACCACACGATCGACGGTACCGTGACGCTCGACCCGCTCTGGGCCAAGAACCTGACGTACTTCTTCGGCCACACCCTGGCGAACCTGATCATCTACCTGGCGGCGGGCATGATCTACGTGCTGGTCCCCCTCTACGCCGGCCGGCAGTGGAAGACATCGAAGCCACTGGTGATCGGCTGGCTGGGGACCATAGCCTTCGTGCTCACCGCCTACGGGCACCACCTGTACATGGACTTCGTCCAACCGGGGACGGTTCAGGTGATCGGCCTGGTCGCCTCCTCGGCAGCCGCCCTGCCCGTCGCGGTGGTCACCATCTACACGGCGATGATGCTCGTCTGGGGCTCCCGCTACCGCTGGACCCTGACCTCGGTCCTCCTCTTCCTCGGCTTTGCCGGATGGGCGATCGGCGGCGCCGGCGCGGTGATCGACTCGGCGATCCCGGTCAACTTCCACTTCCACAACACCCTCTGGGTGCCGGCGCACTTCCACAACTACCTGATGATGGGCGTCGGGATGTGGGTGATGGCGCTCGTCTCGTACCTGCTGGAACGGGCGAGCGGCCGGGCGGCGAGCCGCCCCGTCGCGATCGCGGCCCCGACCTCGATGGTGATCGGCGGCTACGGGCTCGTCTACGTCTGGTACTTCTCCGGGGCGTTGGGGGTGCCGCGACGGTGGGCGGGCCACCCGGACGGGACCGAGGTCTGGAGCCTCGTCGGCAGCGTCTTTGCGATCGTCTTCTTGGCTGGGTTCCTCATCCTCCTCGGCGAGTTCGTGCGGATGGGCAGGGAGGCGTGGAGCCGTCGGGGCGAGAAGCCGGTCGGTGAGCCGTTGCCGGCCGGAGCCTCGCCCGACGCCCCGGTCATCCCTGGCAGCGGCTTCAGGCCGATGGTCGTCACCTACTGGGGGCTGGTCGTTGCCGTGGCCATGGGCGTCGCTTCGCTGTTCGTCTTCTTCCCTCCAGTCGGGGAGGCCTCCGAGGTCAGCGTCAAGTACCACCACCTCGCCCACGCCGTGCAGTTCTTCGCCGGAGCGATGCTCGGGGCGGCGGCGGGGTCGTCACCGGCCTCGCTCCGTCGCTTCCCCGGCGGCCTGAACGGCGGCCTGGCGGTGGCGCTGATCGCGCCGGTGGCGATGCTGCTGGTCATGATCCCGTTGATCTACCAGGACCTGGTGGGCAACGACTTCCTTCACGTCGCGTACCACCTGGTGATGGTCGCCCTCGGATTCATCACCGGTCTCGCGGCCGCCCTGCTCGGTCGCGTCGCCGGCTGGGCGGTCCTGCTGACCTCGGTCGCGATGGCCCTCATGTTCGCACCCGGAGTTACAGGAGGATGATTGATGACTGACCCCCAGAATCGTGACGAGGCGCAGCAATCCGCCGACGGCGAAATAGACCGAGCGCGTGCCTGGCTGGTCGGGGCCGGGCTCGGCGCTCTCGTCCTGGCGGCCATGGTGGTCGCCTTCGTGATCGGCACCAACTACTCGGACGACCCGGCAACCGTGGCCGTCGACGGAGGGGACGTGCCGGCGCTTCCGCGGGCGGCCGCTGGGCCCGGCCGGGACCTTTTCACCGCCAACTGCGGGGCGTGCCACACGATGTCGGGAGCGGATACCTCGGGCGCTGCCGGGCCCGACCTCGACCAGCTGGCACCGGATGCCGCCGTGGTCGAGCAGGCGATCGCCAAGGGCGGGACGGGGACGGGAATGATGCCGCCCGGCCTGCTCACCGGCGAGCAGGCGCGGCAAGTGGCGGAATACGTCGCTTCCGTGTCCGGTGGTGGCTGAGCTCGGACGGGGTGCCAGGCGGGGCCGGGCGGCCGCCGTCGCCGGGCTGATCGCCGCGATCTCGCTCGGCGCCGCGGACCGGGCCGGGGCGCATGACGGTTCGCATCCGTTCGAGTCGGTGATTTCCGGGGTGGTGCCCGCACGGCTTGCCGCGGGAGTCACGGTCAGGATCGTGGACTACGACGAGCAGATCGAGCTGACCAACCGCAGCGGGAGACGAGTCGTGGTGGCCGGCTACGCCGGAGAGCCGTATGCCCGGGTCGAGTCGGACGGTCCCGTCTTTCTGAACGTCCGCTCGCCCTCGCTGCACATCAGCAACGACCGTTGGGGGCGGACACCGCCGAACGGATCGGGGGACGCGGCCGCCAGGCCCGAATGGGTCCGGGTCGGGGGAGAGGGCCGGGTGTCGTGGTTCGACCGGCGCGCCCATTATCGGCGACGAGGGATCCCAGCCGGTGTGCGGGATCCCGCCTTCCGGACGAAGCTTTGGAGCTACCGGCTCCCGATCACCGTGGGCGGTGAGCCCGCCGCGATCCGCGGCACCCTCTTCTGGGCGGGGCGCCGATCCTTTCCGACGGGGCCGTTCGTGATCCTGCTGATCGCAACCGGCGGATGCGCGCTGCTCGGCGCGTGGGCCGTCAAACGGATGAGGTCCGCGGACGGTCCGTCGGGGGACGCCTGCGGCCGGGCCTGACAGAATCGAAGGCATGGCCAGGAAAGAAGGAGACAGATGCGACTGGTGCGGCGTCGGGCTCGATCAGGACGACGGCTACCGGCTGCTCTGGCCGAAACGGAACATGGGCGCCGCCTTCTGCCGACTCGAACACGTCGTGCCTTGGATGATGCAGAAGAACGACTGGCACATTTGGAGTGACGTGCAGGTGCCCGAAGACGCGGACGCGCGTTGCGCCCGGACCGGGCTCGAGCTGGACGAAGACGCGCTCTACCTGGTCCGGCACCGGGGCGAGTTCCGCGTCGCCGACGGTTTCAGCTCGGCTGAGGCCGTGCTCGCCTGGGCCAAGGCCGGTGGCCGCTACGGCTGACCGACGCCGGGCGACGGCCCCGGAGCTAGGGATTCTTCTTCCTGGGCCTCCCGTTCTTCTTCGCGCCTTTCCTCTTCGAGTTCTTCGCCTGGCGGGCGCGCTTCTTCGTGGCCGCTCGTTTGGCCGCCCGGCGGGCGACGGCCACCTTGCGTTCCCGAGCGGCGCGACGGCGAGCCTGGGCTTCCGCGGCGGCGGCATCGTCGATGCCGCGGGTGAAATCGAGGATCGCCTCGGCGGTCTCGTCGGGCTTCTCGACCT
>JBEBXB010000061.1:0-9971 GCA_040391885.1 Conexibacter woesei
GGGACTCGATCGAGACGTTCTGCCGCAACCCGCTCACCGGCTACAGCCTCGACGCCCCCGCACCGGGTGACATGGTCCGCGGCTGGGTCTACGGCCCGATCTGGCAGGGCTACTGGCTCGACCCGGGAAGGACGTCCGTATGCGACCCGGCCGGCGCCACCCCCGAACAGAAGGAACTGGTCGAGGCGACCGCGAATATCGTCGACACCATCATCGACATGATCAAACCCGGCGTCTCGATCATGGATGCCTGCCGAGTCGGCGACCAACTGACCGAGAAGGCCGGCGGCGCCAAGGATCAGGCCGGCTCGATGTGGCCTATCTACGGTCACGGGGTCGGCCATTTCTGGCAGTTCCCCTGGATCGGCACCGACCTCCTGGAAGGCGACGAGGTCTTCGAGGAGAACTCGGTGCTCGGGATCGAGGCCTTCCTCGCCCACGACGGCGTCGGCAGCGCCGGTTTCGAACAGAACCTGATCGTCACCGCGGACGGTGCCGAGCTGCTCACCAAGACACCGATGATCTTCTGGTGAGATGACCCAGTCTTCGAAACGACGGCCGAGCATTCACGACGTGGCCGAGGATGCCGGCGTTTCGATCACCACCGTCTCCCACGCGCTCAACGGGCGTGGCCGCGTGCTGCCCGAGACCCGGGACCGGGTCCTGGCCGCCGCCGATCGGCTCGGATACAGCGCCAACGTGCATGCGCAGCGGCTCGCCACCGGCATCCACAAGACGCTGGCCCTCCAGGTTTCCGGCTACGGCCCGAACATCGTCGGGGTCGACTCCGCCTACTACATCGACCTGCTGAACAGCGCCTCCGCCACCGCGCTCGAGCTCGGGTACATGCCGATCCTCACCCCGCCGGACGTGACCCGCCGCTTCAAGCAGCTGCCGGCCGACGGCGCCCTCATCCTCGACCCGACCGGCGACGAGCCGCTGCTCGAGGCCGTGTCCGAAGCCGGCGGAGTGGTGGTCACGGCGGGCCGCCCCCTCTCCAACCGGGACCGCGTCGCCGGCTGGGTCGACAACGACCTTCCGACCCTGACGATCGAGGTCATGGACCACCTGGAGAAGATGGGCTACGAACGGCCGGCCCTGATCACCGGCGCCAAGGAACGCTCGTACGCAGCCGACACGATCAACGCCTACGAACGCTGGATGGGAGAGCGCGGCAAGGAACCGATGGTCGAGGTGGTGCGCGCCAACCCGACGGTCGACGTGGCCATGAAGGTCGCCGAGGATCTGCTCGATCGCTCCCCGCGGCCGGACTCGATCTACGCCAGCTTCGACGTCTTCGCGCTGGGGGCGCTGCGGTACGCCAGATCGGCCGGGCTGGACGTGCCCCAGGACTTGGGCATCGTCGCCACGGTCGACAGCCAGGGCATGCGCAGCGCCACCCCGGCCCTGACCGCGATCAAGAACAACCCGGCGACCCTCGGGGAGCGCGCGATCAAGATGCTGGTCGGGTTGCTCAACGGCGAAGTCGAGTCACCGGTCGGGGAGATCATCCCCGCGCAGCTTCAAGCCCGCGAATCCACCGCGCGCTCCACCGGCTGATCCCGACCTGCTTCCCTGAAGGACCCGGAACGGCCCCTCAGGGCCAGGTGTCCAGCACCGCCCGCTCGTCCTCCGCGGACAGCGGCCGCAGGGTGTCGCAGCGGCCGATCACCTCCGCCGACGGGAAGAGCACCGGGTCGTCACGCAGCTCGTCCGCGAGCAGGTCCCGGGCCCCGAGATGGGGGGTCGAGTACCCGCCGTTCTCGACGGCCAGCTTCGCGATCTCGGGCGTGGTCAGGGCGGCGAGCAGGTCCCGGGCGCCTTCGGGGTCGGGGGCGTCGGCCGGGATCGCAGCCGTGGTGACCCACAGCAGCGCGCCTTCCTCGGGGACGGTGTACCCGAGCCCGGGATGACGGCGGACCGCCATTGCCGCCGGTCCGCTCCAGGCGTGATGCATCGCCACCCGGCCGCTCTCCACCGGTCCGGTGAAGTCGTCGCTGGAGACGGATCTCACGGCCGACAGTTGACCGTCGAGCAGCTCGCGGGCAGCGGCGAGTGCCTCCGGGCCGGTCGAATCGGGCGGCAGGCCGAGTGCGATCAAGGCGGCACCGATCACTTCGCGGACCTCCGCGAGGAGGCCCACCTCCACCCCGGGCGCCGGGCGGAAGAAGTCCTCCCACCGTTCGTGCCCGCGAGCGGCGGCGCTGTCATAGAGGTAGCCGGTGGTGCCGAAGGCCAGCGGCCACGAATATCGCTCGTCCGGATCGTAGGCCGGGTGGCGGGCCCAACCGGCCAGGACATCGCGGTCGAGGCGGCCGTCAGGATCGAGGTCGGCCAGGCGGCGGCCGTCTACCAGCTTCTCGACCAGGTAGTCGGAGGGGGTGATCAGATCCCACGGCCCCTGCTCGTCGAGCAGGACCTCGAGGTCCTCGTTCGAGGAGATCACCTCGATCTCGAGCTCACGCCCGATCGACCCGGCGGCCAGCTCCAACCCGCCGCCGTCCGGCATGCCGGGCCAGACGACGATGCGCAGCGGATCGCTCACGACTCGGCCAGCACCGGCCAGTACGGCGCCTGGGCCCTCTTGATCTCGGCCAGCCGGTCCGGCCATTCCGGGACCGGCGGCGCGTCCTCGGCGAAGACGTCGGTCACATCGGTGTCGAAGGAGCCGAGGCCACCGAGGATGGCGTGATCGAGTTGCGGCAGAGTCGAGACGTTGTACCCGCCCTCGTGAAGCACGACCAGACCGATGCCCTTCGACTTGGCGAAGGACGCCGCCCGGGCGGCCATGTCACGGAAGCCTGCCGCCGAGATCATCTGGTTCGAGAGGGTGTCGGCGGCGTGCCCGTCCTGACCGGCGGAGACGATCAAGAGCTGCGGATCGAAGGAGTCGAGCACCGGCTGGACCACCGCCTCCAGGGCTTCGCCGTACTCTCGGTCGCCGCAGCCGGGCGGCATCGGCAGATTCACGTTGAATCCCTCGCCGTCGCCCTCGCCGACCTCGTCGACCGCTCCCGTGCCCGGGTACAGGGGCCACTGGTGCAGCGAGATGTACAGCACCGACGGATCGTCGTAATGGATGTCCTGGATGCCGTTGCCGTGATGGACGTCCCAGTCGAGGATCGCCACCCGTTCGATCGGATAGGTCGCCTGGGCGTAACGGGCGGCGACGGAGGCGTGGTTGAAGAGGCAGAACCCCATCCCCCGGTCACGCAGCGCGTGGTGGCCCGGCGGGCGGATCAGGGCGAAGAGGCTGTCCGGCTGCCAGTAGGCCTCCATCACCACCGCATCGACCGCGGTCAGGGCCGCCCCGGTGGCGCGCAGCACCAGCTCGAAGCTGCCCGGCCCCGCCATGGTGTCGGTGTCCAGCCAGACCGGGCCCTCGGCGTCCGCCCGGCGGATCGACTCGAAATAGGCCTCGTCGTGGGAGCGCAGGATGTCCTCCCGCGCGGCGCTGCGCGGATGCATGACGAACAGGCGGTCCCAGTCGTCGCTCTCCCGCAGGCGCCTGACTACCGGGGGCAGGCGACGGATGTTCTCCGGATGCTCGCCGGTGTCGTGGTCCTGTTGATCGGGCAGGAGGACGACGCCGGTCAGCGGCTCCTCCCGCCGGTAGTACTCATGCTCGACGGAGCCGAGACCTTCGACCTCACCGATGTCGGGCTCGCGATCTTCACTCATCTGAATTCCCTTCACTGGAATCGAAAACTGGAATCGAAACCTCGTAGATGCCATTCTGGTCGGGGCCGAGCTCGGCACCACCGGCATCGGCCACCAGGGCGCCACCGGCAAAGTCTGGTTCGGATTCGCTCGGAGCCCGGTTGACCACGGCGACCGCGATCCCGTTGGCCGCGGCGAGGCCGGCAGCGATGCGCTTCGTTCCCTGCCACCGTTCGGCCGGCTCGGAAACCGATGCCAGCACCAGCGCGGCCCCGGCCGCTGCCAGCTCGGACCAGGCGCCGGCTTCCCGCACGTCGGCGCCGAGCAGCAACCCGGTCGGTCCCCAGGGGAGCTCGGCCACCTGGCGGGCACCGAAACCGGGAGAGAAGAACATCTGCTCGTAGCGCCCCGGCTCCGCCTCGACCCGGTGCTGACGGTCGGCCAGCAGGCAGCCGTCCGCGAGCGAGCTCAACTCGCCGCGCACGTAGAACACCCCTTCGCCGACGCATTCGTAGACGGACGCCGCCAGGTGACTTTCACCGGCGGCCTCCATCGCGGCCCGCATCGAATTGGAGGGAAGCCTCTCCCCCAGCTCCAGCAGATCCCGGTCTCGAGCGACCGGGAAATATGGAGAGAAGCTGAGCTGGGGGAGCAGGATGAGATCGGCCCCGCTGCCAGAGGCGGCGGCGATCTCGGGCAGCGGGCCACCGTCGCCGGGGTGGCTCGAGGGCCGACCGGCGGTGCCGATCGGAGCCAGCTTCAGCGTGGTGCCCGCGTTCATCTGACTACTCCCACCAAACCCGCTGGAGGTCGTCGGTCAGGTTTTCGACACCGTCCTCGGTGACGATCACGTCGTGTTCGAAGGCGCCGGTCCCGGCTCCCGGGCGGCCGATCTCGACCTCGATCGCGAAGACCATGCCGGGCTCGAGCTTGGTCGGCTCGTTGGGGGTCACGAACGGATGCTCCCAGGCGAGGCCCATGCTGTGGCCGAACGACGGGAAGCTCTGGGCGAAGTTGCCTTCGGCATCGCCGCCGGGCACCTCGAAGCCGTGCTCGCCGAGCCAGGCGGCGCCACGGTCGAAGAGCTCCCCGCAGGTCACGCCGGGCTTCATCGCGTCGACGACGTGCTCGACCAGCGCGATCGGCGCCTCGAGCACCTCCCGCTGTGCGTCGGTCACCTTGCGGCCGGCCACGGTGGTCCGGACCATGTCGTAGAAGTAGCCGTTGACGGTGCCGTACATGTCCGGGTGGATCATGTCACCGGCCTCCAACGGTCGCTTGTGGTCCCAGGAAGGCATGCGGTCCCACTGGAAGTGGTCGACGTTGGCGCCGGAGGTGACCGGGATGTCCAGCGGGAAGGCGCCTTGCGGCACTCCTTTGCTGAAGGCCGCGATCACGCAGTCGGCCTCGGTCGCACCGGGCACGGCCGCTTCGAGGAAGGCCGCGACCATCTCCGAACCGACCCGGACCGACTCCCGGACCAGATCCAGCTCGGCCGGTGACTTGATCAGCCGCATCGACTCGATGATGTCGTCGGCCCATTCGAACTCGATCTGGGGCAGCGCCTGCCGGATCCGGTCGATCGCGATGTAGGGCAGGCTCTCCCGCCCGATCAGCCCGATCTTGGCGGACCCGAGGCCACGGTCCTTCAAGGTTTCGGCGGTCCCGGCCCAGAGGTCCGAGTGGAACCGGACGTCGTCGCAGACGACAAGGTCCTGGCGCCAGTCGGGGATCTCGACCACCAGGGACGCGTCCTCGTCGGCGGGCATCACGACCGCGGCCGATCCCCGGCCGGACCAGACCGGCGGCAGGTCGGGGATCTGCGGGAAGGGCGAGTAGTGGTTGGTCAGATAGACCACGTCGGCCCCCCAGTCGGCGCCGTTGGCGCCACGGCTCACTACCAGGACGCCGTCCAGGCCACGTTCGGTCAGCCGTCGGCGCAGCTCGGCTCGCCGTTCCACGAACTCACTGCGGGGAATGCCGTTGATCACGTCGGTCTCGCTCATGCTCTCTTGCTCCTTGTTGTCTTCACGTGGCTATCCGCTGACGAACTGGTGGCCGACGACCCGGTCGGGCTCGATCGTCACCAGGACGGCTCGCAGGATTCCCTCGGCGAACTCGCTGCCGGGATTGATTGCGTAGGTCTTGCCGATGTCCACCTTGCCCGGGGATTCATGGATGTGGCCATGGAGGGACAGCAGCGGTTGATGCTTCTGGATGAACTCCAATGCGGCGGTGGAACCGACCGGGACGGTCGAACCGGTGATCGGTCGCGGCGGATCGACGCTCGTGTCGAGCTCGGGCGCGATGTCCAGCGCGGTCCCGTAGGGCGGCACGTGGATGTTGGCGATGACCGATCCGAAGTCGTCGACCTGCTCGGCCAGTTGCTCCAGCTCTTCGGCCAGCCGCTCCTCCGGCACGTCCCGCGGGCATTGCCACGGGGTCTCGTTGGCGAGGCCGATCGAGAGGAGGGTCCACCTGTCGAGCAGCGGCAGCACCGCGCCGTCGGCTCCCTTCACCCATTCACGTTCCTGGGCGTTGAGCTCGTCGAGCGCCCAGGGATCGTCGTTGCCGGCGATCACGTAGGCCGGCAGCTCGAGCTCGGCGCAGCGCGCCTCCAGACGCTCCAGCCACTCCGCCCACCGCTCCATCATCAGGCGCTCGAAGACCTCGTCCTTGAAGGCCTCGTCGTCGCCGAGCCGGTCCAGCCCGGCGGCATCCACCCGGAAGGGGTAGAAGCCGAGCTGGTTGGCGCGTTCCTCGTACTGTTCGACCTCGTCCAGCGGCACGTCGTGCTCCTCGCCCATCCACCGCATCCGGGCCCGGTCCCCGGTGACGAGCACCGGCAGGAGTCCCTTGCCGGCCACGTCGCCACCGAGGATCAGGGCATCCGGGCTCCACAGCTCGAGCACCTTGATCAGCTTCGCGAAGGTGTACTCGCTGCCGTGGAGGTCGGTGGCGAACAGGATCCTCTTCCTGTTCGCCTTGTCGCCCTTGGCTTTCTTTCCGAAGAGACCCATTGCTTATTCCGGTGGGATCTCTTTGAAGGTGAGGTCGATGTCTATCCCGCGGCTCTTCTGCCACGCCCGGTAGGCGAAGAACCAGATCGCCGAGATCACCAGGCTGACCAGCAGCAGGGTCCGGGCCCAGCCGGTCGTGAACCCGAGCTCGGGCACGAACAGGTTGGCCACGGTGACTCCGCCGGCGCAGAGGAAGGTGATCGCGCCGGCGACGGCTATCAACGGCAGCCCGAACAGCCGGTGCTTGGCGACCGGGGAGACGTCGTAGACATGCTTGGCCCGCTTGGCGAAGAAGACCGCCGCCAGGCCGGTCACCGCGATCACGCCGACGCTGGTGAAGGCGCCGCCCAGCAGGATCGTGCTCTGGGCCTCTTCGTCGAAGCGGAACAGCACGTTGATCCCCACGGCGATGACGAAGTAGAAGATCGCCGCGTTGACGGGAGCGTGGAAGCGCTGCGAGACCTTGGAGAACCAGTCGGGCAGCGTGCGGTCCATGCCCATCGCGCTGAGCACGCGGGTCATGTTCATGAAGACGCAGTTGGCGAAGTAGAAGCCGACCGCTATGAAGCCGATCGAGAGCAGGATCGAGACGATCGGGCTCGTGGTCATCATCATCGCGAGGTTGGGGATCGACGATCCCGCCGCCACCGGCACCCCGCCTTCCGCGCCGGCCGCGTTGGCGTAGGCGTAGACGAAGTCACCGCCGGCCATCTGCTGGAACAGGAAGGTCGGCAGCACCCACGCGAAGAGGCCGACGACCAGTCCACCGACCGCGAAGGCCTTGAACAGCTTGCCGAAGTTGTTGGCCTGCTTGGTCTCCCCGAGCAACCCCTGAGCGCCGAAGACGACGTACCAGATGAGGCCGGTGACCGAGAGGAACAACACCGTGTACTTGAGTGAGAAGCCCGGGTCGGAGATCGCCGCCGAGGTAGCGAAGTCCTGGACCTTGGCCGAGGCGTCGGTGATGCCGAGCGCCTTCTCGTGGAAAGCGTCGAACTTCGCGAAGAACGAGTCCCGCGAACGCAGCAACAGGATCAGCAGCGTGACGTTGCTGATGATGATCGCCGGGACGATGAACCAGCGCTGGACCTTGCGGTACACGCCGACCCCGCGCACGGTGGTCAGGAAGGCCAGGCAGACCAGGACCAACGTGGTGACGAGCAGCCCGTTGGGGGTGCCGAACCAGTCGGCGGCGTTGATCAGGCCCTGGGAATCCCAGGAGAGGCCGAGGTTGAACAGGAGCGGCTGCAGGCCGAGTTGGCTGACGACGATGCCGCCGACCGTCGTGAAGGTGACCCACATGAACACTTCCCAGGCGAAGGTGAAGGTGAAGCCGACCGCCGGGTGGAGCGCGCGCGATTGATAGAGGTAGTCACCCCCCATGCGCGGCATCGCCGAGCCGAAGCCGGCGTAGACGATGAAGACGGGGATCATGATGACCATGGCGATCAGGGCCGAGATCGGCACGCTGAGGCCGGGCATGAACAGCTGCGGCACCGGGAAGACGTAGACCAGCCCGAACAGCGCCCCCGCCGCCAGGATTCCGTACCAGGTCATGTCGACGATCGAGAGCTGTCTTACCAGCCCCGATGACCGTCGAGAGAAAACACCCAGGGAGGCCGATTCCGGCCCCGAAGGTGTTGCTTTATCTGACATCACTCCTCCAGTTCAGTCGTTTCACGGTCACTACCGACGGCCTCGTGTTCCTCACGCCTCGGCGCTGCGAAAGCGCTTTGGCAACGACACCGCTTGCAACTCACGGGGCCATACCGCCCCGTCACACCTATCGATCCAGCTCCTCCACCTCTTCGTACCAGGAAACTTTCGTCCCGAGCCGGGAGCGCATCTTCCACTTGCGGCTCTTGGGGGCCGCCTCGATCGCGTCGCGCAGGGCCGCGATCCGGTCCTTCACGGCCAGGTCGGCCGCCGCGTCGAGCTTCTCGCCAGAGATCGCCTCAACCCGCTCGAGATTGCGCGTCGCCGTGTAGTGGAAGCCCCAGTCACGGCTGAGCAGACCCGCGATGCGGTCCGAATCCAGCCCGGCACCGTTGAGGCTGGTCGGGTTGGCGAGCAGCAGGAAGGCGATGTCGGTCAGGTCCTTCTCGGTCGACTCGACGATCTGCAGCTTTTGGAGCAACAGCTCGGTCGCCGAGAGCGCCACTTCGTCTCCGCCGAACTCCTCGCCCGGCAGGTCGAACTTGTGGCATGCCGGCGGCAGGCCGAGGAAGACATCGACGTCGATGACCGGGGCGCCCGAGTCGTCGAGCACGAAGTACTGGTGCCGCTCGTCTCCCCGCCACGCGATCAGCCGCTCGTCGGGGACGTATCCGTGGGCGACGAAGATCGCCGTGATCTGGTCGGAAGCGGTCCCCCGCGGCACGACCATGTCGAGATCCTTGGGACGCTCGCGGACCCGCTCGTACTCGGATCGGAGCTCTTCCGGCAGCCGATTCCAGATAGCCACCCCGCCGACAGATCGCAGCTCCACCCCCAGCGGCCGTCCATCGTCAACCAACTCGGTCGCTCTTTGGGCTAATTCACGGAACTCCGCTGCCATCTGACTCCTCCGGTCGACGCTTCGATAACGGTCACCAAAACGCTTTGGCAGTCAAGTTAGCGAATGTGACGTCGTCACGCAAGGCTTTTCCGAAAGTTGTTAGGGACTGACCCAGCTCGCCCGGCTTCGGAAGGCCGGTCGATCGATGCCTGAACGGGCGGTCCCTAACGCGTATCGGGCAGCCGAAATCCAGTCAGGAGGCGCTTTTCGCTCTCCCCCTTGACCTCGGCCAGCACTTCGACGTGATCGGCCAGCGGCGTGTCGCGGATCTTCGTCGCGAGCAGGTCGTCCACCTGGAAGATCCCGGCGGAGTTGTTGAGCTCGATCTCGATCCGGACCGCCCGCTCATGGCCGGCGGAGATGTGAACCTGGTCGATCGCGGCGGCGGAGATCGAATGGATGCCTTCCTGGCCTGCCTCGAGCGGGATCCGGGTCCGGCCCTGAGCCATGTCGAGGGCATCCGCGACCCGCACGATCCCGGCCTCCACCGTGTACGGCTGGCCCCGGCGCCGGTGGCCGATGATCGCGTGGAGGATCTCCGCGGCGACGATCGACCGCTCCGGCTCGGGATAGATGCCGTCCAGCAGGCGCGGCAGAGCCGAGTTGGCCAGGAAGAGGCTGTATGCCTCGTGATCGGCCCGGTGGATGGACATGCCGACGTCGTGGAGCAGGGCGCCGCCGGCGACCACGACCTCGACATCGCGAGGGCTCATGCCGTGGTCGGTCACCATCGC
>JBEBXB010000062.1:0-9918 GCA_040391885.1 Conexibacter woesei
GGGGCGGTCAGGCGACGAGGCCGAGGCCCTGGGCGCTCTTCACCGCTTCGGCGCGGTTCCTCACCCCGAGCTTGCGATAGATCGCGCTGGTGTGTTCCTTGACGGTATGCGGGGACAGGTAGAGCGTGGCGGCGATCTCCTTGTTGGTCGCGCCGGTGGCGACCAGACCGAGCACCTCACGTTCACGCTCCGAAAGGCCGACTTCGTCCCCGGCGCCGCCTCCGGAGAAGACCTCCGACCCGAGCGCCACCATCCGCACCGCCTTGACCACGTCGGCGGCACCCCAGTCCTTCGAGATGAATCCGGAAGCTCCGGCCGCCCGGGCGACGCTCGGCGAGACTCGTCCGGCTCCCGAGATCAAGAGGACCCGGGTTCGCGGGGAGGCGGTCCGGATCTCGGCGCAGGCTTCAGCCCCCGACTCCGCGCCCAGCATCAGGTCGACCAGCGCCACGTCCGGTTGGAGGTTCGCCGCAACCCGCACGGCCTCGTCGAGGTTGGTCGCACCGTCGCATCGCTCCACCCAGGACTGACGGTCGAGCAGCAGCCGGAATCCCCAGTGAACGACCTCGTGGTCGTCCACCACAAGCACCCTGAGATCCGTCGAGTTGTCGTCCACGTTCGACATCAATCCCTTCCCGGGGCCAATAAGCGGAGCCGCCACTGGCCGTCTCCGACCGGGCCGAACTCGATCAGGGCGTCGTGCTGGAGCGCCTCGAGAGTGAGCAGCCGAAGGCCGATCCCCCCGCCGCGTGACGAGCCGTTCGCACCCGTTTCACCGGCCGCTATCTCGTTGACCACCTCGACCACGATCGCATCGTCGCGCGCGGCGACGATGATCTCGATCCGGCCGCCCTCGGCATGCCGGCCCGCATTGCGCATCCCTTCGATCAACGCGGACTGGACGAGGGAGTCGAGCCGCGCCGGGATCTCCAGGCCCTGCTCCCAGTCGAGCCGCACCTTCGGTGACTGTGCGTACCATTCCGCCACCTCGCGCACCGGACGATCCTGGACCCGTTCGCGCGGCGCCACCGGGCTGGCCAGGGCCTCCCGAAGCTGAGCGAGGACAGATGTGACCTCCTCGCCGCAGCGACGTTGCTCCTCCGGCGACAGCTCCCCCTCGGATCCGAGCGCCAGCCCGAGGCCGAAGAGCCGCTGCACGACCCGGTCGTGGATGTCGCGCATGAGCCCGATCCGGGCATCGAGGCTGCGGGTCCGCTCCCGGCTCATCGTCGAATGCTCGACCGTCGAAGCCATCGCCGCGAGCCGTCCCAGGGTGTGGACCCGACGGTGGTCCTCTTCGGAAAGTGAGTAATGCTCGCCACCCTGATCGGCGACGATCACCCCGTACCAGTTCTCCCCGGCAGCGACCGGTGCACAGGTGATGGTCGTGATCCCCGCCATCCCGGCGTACCGGGCGGGAAGCTCGAACTCGAGGTTGCGCGAGACCTCGATCACCCGGTCCTCCGCGAGCACTCGCTGGGCCAGCGGCATCTCGTCGAGGGTCGCGGCGACCGAGGCGATCACCGACTCGTCGACGCCGTGCCACCCGACCGGCCGGGAGATGCCGAGGGTCTTCTCGTGAAGGAACATGACCGCCCGCGTCAGGCTGGTCATCTGGCAGACGCCCTCGCAAATCCGGTCGGCGAGTCGCCCCGGACGTTCCGGATCGTCGATGCTCTCGATGAGACCGACGAGTACGTCGATCTCTCCGACCTGTTCTCCTTCCTTCAACCCTGCGATAGCCCAGCCTACCCCGGAAGGGTCGGGTCGGTTACCGCAACGCGGCCCCCCATTCGGGGGGTTTCACAAACTCGTCCTAATTCTGATCGAAGCGCTTGATCGGCCGGACCGGCTTGTCCGGCTGAGGCAGCTGCGGCGCCATCCGGTCGAGGGCCTTGCTCAGATCGGCCGCGCTGACCGATTCCGGGACGGGAACCGCGCGGTAGACGGGGGTCGAGATACCGACTCGGAAAGCGATCTCATCCTTCGAGTTGAAGCCGGTGATGAACGGGCTGCTGCCCCAGGCGACGACCCAACCGGTGCCCATCTTGCGCACGCCGCCGCAGCAGTGGCTGGTCGGCGCCGCCTTGAGGTCCCGGTTCTGCGCGACGAAGGTCGCCGTCCGGTTCTTCAGGTCGATCCGGTAGCGCAGCAACCGCGGCGGCCGGTCGAGGTGGGTGCCGTTGTCGTGGACCGAGAGGATGTCACCGTTCATGCGGGCGTCGTGATTGCCACCCAACGGGTAGTCCTTGAACGGGTCCTCGCCCACGATCTTCAGAGATTTCGGCCCCTTCTCGCCGCCGAACGTCCAGACGACTTCACCCGTCTTGCGGGAGATGCCCCAGACGCGGTCGGAGTGACGGGTCGAGAGCACCAGCTGATCGCCCCACGGTTCGACCGAGTTGAGGTGGAAGATGTCGTAGCGGCTGTTGCCGTCGAAATCGACGTGCGGATTGACGAGAACCCGCTTCCACCAGCGTGGCGGGATGTCCCCCAGCTTGACGTGATCCTTCGAGTTCCAGGACCACACGACCTTGCCGGACGGGGTGATTTCCTGGATCGCGCCGTCGAGCACGCCCTCGTCCTTGCCACCGCCGACCGAAGTCAGGTCGACCCCGAACCGGGGCTTGTAGCTCATGATGTAGGCGTTTCCGTTCGGCAGCAGGTAGTACTCGTGCCCGTCGGTCGGAGCCCCGCGGAAACGGACGGTCCGCTGCAGCTTGCCGTCGAGGGAGAGGATCTCGTTCGCGGTCCGTTCGTCCTGGCCGAATCCGTCACCGAACCCGCGCGGGAACTGGACGGTGCCGTCGGCGAGGATCTGGCCGCCGAGGGAGTTCGTCTCCGGACTGAACCACCAGCGGGGGGTGCCGTCCTGGTCGAAGACGATCATCCAGTTGTTCTGGAAGTCCGGGACCTGTGGACGGGAGCTGACCAGGAACATCCCCTTGGGCGGGTCGGCGAACCGCTTGTAGGCCCACTGCGGGAAATCGGACGGGAGGCAGCGGACCTGGTAGTCGCTGCTCTTGCCGTCGACTTCGGTGGTGACGTTGAATGCCTGGCCGGGCAGGGCCCGGGCCTCGGCCATGAATCGGCCGGTCTCGGGCGGGTAAGCGGCCACCTTGACGGTGGCGCCGTTATTGGCCTTGACCTGAACCTCGACCTTGCCCGGCACGCACCGGCTCACGTAGTAGTGACGATCGGGATGAAATCGGGGGAACATCGACTTGGTCGAGAACTGGGCCGGGAAGGCGTTGCCCGGCTTGGCGTTCTGCTTGGTCGGATCACCGGCCGGGAGGGTGAGTCCGGGCTTGCCGGGTGCCGTCTCGGTGGACACGGCCTTGGCGTTCTGGGTCTGCTTGGGCTTGTCGTCGCCGCGGTTGGCCCAGGCTCGATAGCCGATCGCCCCGAGGCCGATGCCGAGGCAGGCGGCGATCGCCAGTGCCAGCAACGCGACCGGCGAAAGCCGGAAACCACTCTTGGGACGGCCGGTCCCTGAATTCGATGTCATTTCATTCCCGTCCGGTCAGGTCCGATCGCGGTTCATCCCCGACCGGTCACGGCGCTGCGCTTTCGCGACGCCGATTGATCCCGGAACTATAGGGACGCCGGGTCGAGGCCGACACGGCGAAGGGATGCCCGGGCATCGACGGTAGGGTGACCGCCGATGCCCGGCACACAGAAACTCGAGATCGGCGAGCTCATCCAGGATATGGCCAACGGGTTCGAACGCCATCGCCCGATGATCATGCGGTTCACGATCATCTTCGCCGTCCTCAACACCACTTCCAACCTGTTGAACGTCACGGGCGCCGGCGGCACCGCGATCTCCTACGGCATCCTGCTGCTGCTCTCCGCAGCTTACGGCGGAATGATGACCGCGCTCGTGTGCCTGCCCCGCCCAGCCGAGTCGGTCGGCGAGCTGTGGGCGTCCGTCGCCCCGGTGCTCGCCCGGCTGATCTGGGTGACCCTGATCACCGTCGTCGCGGTTTTCGCCGGGTTGACTCTGCTGATCGTCCCGGGGCTGATCCTGCTGACCCTCTTCGCGGTCGCCACCCAGGTCGTCGTGGTCGAACGGACCGACGCATTCCCCTCGATCGGGCGCAGCGTCGAGCTGGTCCGCGGAAACGGAGTGCGGGTATTCCTCTTCATCCTCCTGCTCGGCCTGATCTGCCTGCTGCTGATCAGCCTGATCGTGATGGTGGCCGTCACCGTCCTCGGAGGCGGGACCGCCGCCAGCGCGGTCGCGAACTTCCTTCAGGCCCTCATCGTCGGGCCCGTCCTGGCGATCGGCCCCGCCGTCCTCTACAACCGGCTGGCGAAGGCCTCCGCCAAGGAGCCCGTCCCCACGGAGGATGGCCCCCTCTAGCCGGTCCCGGTAGGGGCTGGCCCGGCAGACGCTGGCCCGGCAGAAGCTGGCTCGGCAGACGCTGGCCCGGCAGAAGCTGGCTCCGCGGCGGGGACGGCCTCGCCTTCGTCGTCGATGACGATCTCCTCCATCTTTCCGGGCGGGGACCAGATCAGGGCGACCACGAAACAGAGGGCCATCACGCCGGCCATGATGTAGAAGACGGTCCGCACCGACATCGCGAAGTCGAGCTGGACCGCATGGAGGAACTCCTCGGCCTTGGCACCCGTCTGCGAGGCGAGATCGGAGCTTCCCCCACCGGCACCTCCCGAGAACTGGTCGGCGACGCGGTCGGCCACCGCCTTCGGGGCGCCTAGCTCGGTGAACGAAGACTCGATGTGTGACCGGTTCACGAGCAGCATCACCGAGCCGAGCACCGCCATCCCGAGGCTCGCACCGAGGTTCCTCACCGTCTGGGTGATCCCGGTTGCTTCGCCGTAGCTGGTGTTCGGGGCGCGGTTGATCGCGTCGGTGCTGGCCGGGCCGAGCAGCAGGCCCAGTCCGGCGCCGGCCATCACGATGAACGGCCACTGGGTACCGGTACCACCGTCGAGATCGGTCAGCTTGCCCGCCCAGAGCGCGAATCCGATCGCGGCGATCAGGCCGCCGAGAATCATCGCCGGCCGGGCTCCTCGCGAATCGAGGATCTTCCCTCCCAACTGGGCGGCAGAGGCGAAGCCGCCGAAGAAGATCAACAGGTAGAGACCCGACTCCGACGGGCTCCAACCAAGCGAGACCTGCGAGTACATGCTGGCGAAGAAGAAGAGCGGCACGAAGGCCACCGACAGAAGCAGCAGGATCACCGAGTCCGCGGTGAATGCCTTGTCACGAAAGATCCGGACCTGGATCAGCGGATGCTCCTGGGCGAGTTCGAATCTCACGAACCAGGCCAAGACGGCCAGGCCGGCGACGATGCACAGCCAGGTGGCGGGACTCGACCAGCCCCAGGTGGCCGACTGTTGCAGCCCGAGCACCGCGAGACCCATCCCGAACGAGATCAGCACCGCGCCGCGGATGTCGAGCGGCTGCGGATGACGGACCTCCCTTGGCTGCGACTTCCAGATCAGGAAGAGCGCGATCAGCGCCACCGGGATGTTCACCCAGAAGATCGAGCGCCATGTCCATTCGCTGAGGTAGCCGCCGGCGATCGGTCCGATCGCGGTCAATCCACCCGTGACCCCGAAGAAGAGTGCCATTGCCTGCCCCCGTCTTTCGATGGGGAAGGCCGAGATCACGATCGCCAGCGCGGCGGGGAACATCAGGGCCGCACCGGCGCCCTGAACCACCCGAAAGAAGATCAGCCATTCCTCGGCGAAGGACGTGTCGGGCGTGGCGCCACAGAGCGCCGATGCGGTCGTGAAGACCAGGATCCCAGCCACGACCATTCGCCGGCGGCCGAAGATGTCGGCGACCTTGCCACCGAAGGCGAACAGCGCCGCAAGCGCGAGCAGGTAGCCGTTGATCACCCACTGGACACCGGTGCCGCTGAGATCAAGGTCCTTCTGGATCTCCGGAATCGAGATCGAGACGATCGTCTGGTCGATGAAGGTCATCCCCACCGCGAAGATCATCGCCGCCAGGACCAAGTTGCTCCGACCCGTGTCGGAGTTCACCCCTGCCCCCGGTACCTCGGTACTGGCATTTCCCAATTCACTTCTTCACCCCCGGTTGAGCGGACAGAAACCTTCTTATCCTCTTCGATCGACACGCACACGGCAAGCAATTTCCCTGACCGAAGTTACGAAACCGTTTCAATGCGGTTTCCGCGGCTGCGGGTAGGGTCACCGTCATGGAGATCCTGCGCACCCCGGAGAGCCGTTTCGAAGCGATCACCGACTTTCCGTACGAACCCGTCTGGCGCGAATGGGAAGGGATGAACCTCGCCCACGTCGACGAAGGCGACGGACCGCCCGTCCTCCTGCTGCACGGCGAACCGACCTGGGGGTACCTGTGGCGCAAGGTCATGGGTCCGCTTCTGGATGCCGGCTACCGGTGTGTCGTCCCCGACCTGCCGGGCTTCGGCCGATCGGACAAGCCGGACGCAGACGAGTGGTTCACGATGAATCGGCTGACCGGCTCGATCTCGAGCCTGGTCGACGAGCTCGGGCTCGCCGACGCGACCCTGGTCTGCCATGACTGGGGTGGCCCGATCGGCCTCGCGGTGGCGACGGTCGAACGGCCCGAAGCCTTCTCCCGGCTGGTGGCGATGGACACCGGCGTCTTCAACGGCCACCAGAAGATGAGCGACAACTGGCAGCACTTCCTCGCCTTCATCGAGTCCCACAGGGACGTCGCCGTGGAGATGCCGATCCAAGGTGGCACCGCGACCGAGCTCCCTCCGGAAGTGCTTGCGGCCTACACGGCACCCTTTCCCGACGCCGACTCCAAGGCAGGGGTCCGGGCTCTGCCGCCGCTGATTCCCCAGTCCCCGGATGCCCCGGGCGCCGACGTCGGCCAGGCGACCATGGAAGCGCTGCTCGGGGACGACCGGCCCCACCTGCTGCTCTGGGCCGACTCAGACCCGGCCCTGCCGCTGGATCCGGTAGGCCGGCTGGTCCAGATGCTCTTTCCCAACGCCGATCCCCTGACGGTGATCGAGAACGCGGGGCACTTCCTCCAGGAAGACCAAGGCGAGGAGATCGGCCGGATCATCGCCGGCTGGCTGGGGAAGACCGCCGCGTAGCTGCGGGCTAGGCCAGGGCTGAGGTACCGGCTATTCCGTCGCGGCGGCAGCGGCCTGGTCGAGCGCACCCAGCATCACCTCAGGTGGCTGGGCGCCGGAGACCAGCAACGAACGATCGATGATGAAGGCCGGGACCCCCGTGAGGCCGAGAGAGGAAGCTTCGGCGCAGTCGGCCCGGACCCGATCGGCAAAACGGTCGCCGCGGGCGACGGCCTCGGCTTCGTCGCGGTCGATCCCGGCCTGCACCGCGAGCCTGGTCAGATCGTCCGGATCGCCGATGTCGCCGCTGCCGGTGAAGTAGGCGGAGAAGAGCGCCTCGGCCATCGCGTCGCCATTGCCGGTCTCGACTCCGAGCTGAAGCATCCGCAATGCGTCGAAGGTGTTCCGCGGTCGTGCCCTGGAGAAGTCGATCTCCGCTCCGGCAGCCTGGGCAGAGGCGATCACCTTGTCGTTCATCGCCATCGCCTCGTCCCGGCTGATCCCGAACTTCCCGGCGAGGTAGTCGTGCATGTCGCCTTCCACTTCGGCCGGCATGTCCGGATTGAGCTGGAAGCTTCGCCAGGTCACCTCGACCGGTTCGCCGTGGAAGCCGGCCAGAGCCCGCTCGAAGTTTCGTTTGCCGATGAAGCAGAAGGGGCAGGCGACGTCGGCGAAGATCTCGACCTTCATGCTTCAAGCCTAAACAGCCGGTGACCTGAGGCGTTCGACCTCCGCCGGTGGTGGGAGAATCACCGCCATGAACGGAGCGCCGCGACGGCAGGGCCTCGTCCTCGCCACCCTGATCCTGGTCGCGGCGGTCGCCAACCTGAACCTCGCGGTCGCGAACGTCGCCCTGCCGGACATCGGCGATGCCTTCAACGCGAGCCAGACATCGCTGAACCTGGTCGCCGTCGGCTACTCGCTCGGGCTGGCGACCTCGGTCCTCTACCTGGGCGCGCTCGGTGACCGGCACGGCCGCAAGATGATGCTGATCCTCGGCACCTCGATCGCGATCCCGGCCTCACTGCTGGCCGCCTTCGCACCCACGGTCGAGGTTCTCTTCCTGGCCCGGATGATCGGCGGCCTCGCGGCCGGCATGGCCTTCCCCACCACCCTCGCCCTGATCACCGCTCTCTGGTCGGGTGCGGCCCGAACCCGTTCGATCGCTCTCTGGTCGGGAATCGGCGGTGCGATCTCGGCGTTGGGGCCGCTGCTCGCCGGGGCGCTGCTGCTCAAATTCGATTGGGGGTCGGTCTTCCTGATCACCTTGCCACTCGCCGCGATCGCCGTGGTCATGGCGGTCCGGCTCATCCCCTCCCACGTCAACGAGACGACTGACCCGGTGGACAACCTCGGCGGGATCCTCTCACTGCTTATGGTCGCCGCGGTGGTCCTCGCGATCAACTTCGTCAGCATCCCGGGTGCGATGACGGTGGCCCTCGGGTTGGCGGCGATCGGGCTCGCGGCAGGGGTCGCGTTCGTCCTGCGTCAGCGACGGGCCCCCAACCCCCTCTTCGACCTGAGCGTTGCGGCCCGCAGCACCTTCTGGGTCGCCGCGGTGGCCGGGATCATCGTCTTCGGGACCCTGATGGCGGCGATGTTCGTCGGCCAGCAGTACCTGCAGAACGTGCTCGGATACTCGACCTGGCAGGCCGGGCTCTCGATCCTGCCCGCTGCCCTGGCGATGGTCGTCGCCGCCCCCTTCTCGGCCCGCCTGGTCGCCACCAAGGGGTCGCGAGTCACGCTGCTGATCGGTTTCTCCGTCTGCTTGGCCGGCTTCCTGCTGATGTTCCTGCTCTGGGACGAGAACGCCGCCTACTGGAAGATCGGGCTCGGATACCTGCTGGTCGGCGGCGGGGTCGGACTGGCCGGCACCCCTGCTTCTAGCTCGCTGACGGCATCGGTTCCGGTGACCCGGGCGGGGATGGCCTCCGGCACCGCCGACCTCCAGCGCGACCTCGGCGGCGCGATCATGCAGTCGATCCTGGGGGCCTTCCTGACGGCGGGATACGCCCGGTCCTTCGGTCAGCTGATCGCGGGCAACCCGGACGGGAGCAAGATCAGCGACGGGGTCCAGGCCCAGCTCGAACGTTCCTTCGCCAGCGCCGACGCCGTGGCGAAACAGCATCCGCAGTACGCGGACCAGATCGTCGCCGCCGCCCGCGAGTCCTTCCTCAAGGGAGAGGACTGGGCTTACGCGGTCGGCATCATCGCCGTGGCCATCGGCCTGATCCTCGTCTGGTTTGCGTTCCCGCGTCAGGATCGGGAGAAGGAGATGCTCGCGGGCTACGCATCGGTAGACGGCCCGGATCAGGTCGGGTCCGCCTCGGGATAGCCCCGGGCATCCCGGTGGGCGGCCGGTATGCGACGGCGAATCAGGCGAGCGCGACCTGGCGGGCGAAACGGATCGCATCGGGAGTCTCGGCGAAGATGCGGCCGTTCTCCTTGAGGTGGCTGATGACTCCGAGGGCGGCGAAGACGTCGTCGTGGTCGCTGCTCACCCCGGAGAGCAAGACGACGATTCCGCGCCTCTCGATCCGGGTGATCACATCGCCGAGCAGCTGGGCGCCGGTCGCATCCATGGTCGAGACCCGGCCCATCCTGAGGATCAGGACCCTCACGTCGGCAACCTCGGTCAGCTCGAGCAGGAATCGGTGGGCAGCCCCGAAGAACAGCGGGCCGTCGAGGCGGTAGGCGACGATGTGCTCCTTCAGCAGACGCTGCTCCTCCTCCGAATAGTCGCCGGTGGCCAGCGGCACTTGCTCGACCTGGGCGCTGCGCGCGACCGATCGCAGTGCGATCACGATCGCCACCCCGAGGCCGACGACCACCGCCGCCACCAGGTCGAAGG